>JACYMB010000376.1 GCA_015272205.1 Synechococcales cyanobacterium T60_A2020_003
CGTGAGACCCACAGGTCGGACAGGTCATCTCGATGGTCATGCGCTGGTCTCCCCGGTTATTGTGGTGGTGTAGCCTAATGTTCCTCTGTCCCGTGCATTAATGCACTACCGGAAATTTTCCGTCATTTACTCAAGCAATAAGGGCGATCGCCCTCTAAAACTCTAGTAGCCTCCAAAAAAAATGCCCTGAGCTATTCTAAAATCACTCAGGGTGAACCCAATGTGCAACTCTGGGACTAACAGCAGATATAGCTGTTGCCAGCTAGCTTAGGACATGGACATTTTGGTGGGGCGGCTTCGCCGCCCCACCAAAATGTCCTAACCGATATGGCTAGCACTATAACAACCATCAATGCCTTAACTACAGCAACCCTGCATTCCCCAAACCGAGGATCATCCCTGCACCGAGGAGGTGTCCAAAGCTAGCCGTCGCCAATAGTTCAGGAATCCCAAATCCGGTGAAGATCGCGGGCAGTTCGACGGGAAGCTTTGGCCCGACACCGCGTTGCTGAATCGCATAGTAGCCAATCACAATCGCAAAGACATTGCAGGTGATCATGATTGCGGCGACACTGGGAGACCACGCTGGCGTGGAGGGAACGGCGGCAAGAAGTAGAGAATTCATTAAAGCTTGCGCTCCTTATACTGTGATTCAACCATCCTTCAGATCAACAGAGGACAAGGCTAAACGAATGCCCGAAACTGCCCGCTAGTTGACGCTTGAAGAATTCAAAGACCATGAAAGCGATCGCCCATCCAGAAAAACTCGAGGAACGGAAGGTACACCTTCATCCTCCTCCACTGAACGCGACGATAGCAGGTATGAAAACTTGTAAGAATTATAGAAATAACCTTGCAGAAATTTGGGTTTTGTTGAAAGAGTTAATAGTTTGTGGCGGAGGCTGAAAGTGCTAGGATGAAGCCTGCACAGGGCATGAGAGCTAAGTTTCCCCACGTTACAGCAGGAGCGATCGCACACCATGAAGGTTAAGATTTGTGGCATTACGCAGCCAGACCAAGGACGGGCGATCGCCCAACTGGGAGCCGATGCCTTGGGGTTTATCTGTGTGCGATCGTCGCCGCGATACGTGATGCCAGTCCAGATCCACCGCGTGATTGCGGGGATGTCCGATCTGGCATCCGAGCCTGGGTATGTAGGCGTCTTTGCCAATGCTCCCGTAGAGGAGATCGTAGATGTAGTCGCGCAGTCGGGCGTGAACGCAGTTCAACTCCACGGGCAGGAATCTCCAGCATTCTGTGAGCAGCTTCGTGCCGCCTTGCCAGGAATGATGCTGATCAAAGCCTTTCGGATTCGAGTTGCAGAGGATCTATGTTCCCTTAATGCCTTTACTCCCCAGGTGGATGCGCTGCTATTGGATGCCTATCACCCTCATCTGTTGGGCGGAACCGGAAAGACCCTGGATTGGGCAGCTTTACACCAGTTTCAGCCCGATCGCCCCTGGTTTTTGGCAGGTGGCCTAACCCCTGAAAATGTGCAGGATGCCCTAAGCCAGCTTCAGCCCAACTGGATTGATCTATCGAGTGGGGTTGAGCGATCGCCCGGTGACAAAGATTTAACAAAAGTGGCAAAGCTATTTGAGGCACTAATGTTTCTCAATGCGTCCAAGAAGGCATAGACCGCTGGCGAGTGGAGGCCATCTTGGACCACCGCCGCCCGGATCACGCGCTCTAACGACACCGGCATGTGACGCACGCAGATTTCGGGATGGAGCGGTTCAGCCGCAAGGCGTGCCATAATCGTTGCCCCTAACCCCTGTCTGACCATATTGACAATGGTGGAGTCTTCCCGGATTTCATAGGCGGGCGTAAAGGCTTGGCCAACGCGGCGGAGATGGTTCTGAATCAGCGTCCAGCAGTAGTCTCCCTCTGGCGGCAGAATCAGCGGATAGGTGGCAAGTTCCTCCCAACTGATGACGGTATTGGAAACCCCTGTATGGGGCGGCAGCAGCACCACGTACTCATCCCGCAGCAGTTCCCAGGTGTCCAACTCATCGCCAATGGGCATACAGATAATGCCGAGATCCGCTTGCCCTGACCTCAACGCTTGTTCCACCCCTTCGTCGCCGCGATGCTCCATAATGCTGACGGTAATCCCCGGAAACCGCTTGCGGA
>JACYMB010000377.1 GCA_015272205.1 Synechococcales cyanobacterium T60_A2020_003
GATACGAATCAGGCAAGGGAAAACAAAACTGGGCGTCGGCAACGGCATACTCGGCATAGCCCCCATCCACGCTATACCCCGTAAACTGTGCCCGATCGCACAAATTCTCCTGTCCGCGCAGACAGTACCGACAGTGCTGACAGGTTTGCCCCAACCACGGCACCCCGATCCGTTGTCCCACAGCAAGATCGGTGACCTGCTCTCCCAATGCAGAGATAGTGCCAACGATCTGATGTCCCATCACGAGGGGCAGTTTGGGATGGGGAAGTTCGCCATCCAGAATGTGCAAATCCGTCCGGCAAATCCCACAGGCATGAACGCGGATTAACACCTGATCCGGTTGGGGTGTGGGTATAGGGCGATCGCCCATCCGCAAGGGCTGATGCGGAGCCTCTAGAATCATGGCACGCATAGCATAGCATCTCCGAAATCATAGCCACTGACATCTACCTCTTCAGAGGTCTATCTCAATGGTATTTAGAGCATTGCAAACCCAACGGCGATCGCCATATTCCTTCATGATCACGGTGGGGCGATCGCGTGATATCTACAACGAAGCTCTTGCTTCTAGACGTAATGCGTCGCTCGTGAGGTCTTGATTCGCAAGGAGATGGACGACAGTACTGAGATTCGCGCTGTCTCGTCTGTACTGTTCAATCTCCTGATCCGTGGCGGCACTATCCTTGCGGTACTGGGTTTCGAGAATTTGCTGTTCCCGCTCGCATAACTCGATGATGCGATGCTCCACCCCGTTTTTGTTGAAGGTGGGGGGTAGGGCTAACCGAACGATTAAAGCAGCATTCGGCTGGGTTTCGATCGCTTGGATTGAGAGATCACCATACTGCGATCGCACCTCTTGGAACGCCTGCCAAACGCATGCCAGTTAATGCCGTCTGCAAAGAGGAGATCAGCGCTTTCCTGATCGGTTTGAAACAGATTGGCAAATTCGCCAGGAGCCAGGAATTGCTTGAGATCGGTAGGACAGCGATTGCTAGGAATCCAAGCATCCTTAAAGCGCTCTGCTTTGAGATAGACATATGGGCAGATGACCGCCTCCAGTTGGGTGCTGGAGTTCAGTTCCCAGGTGTGAATACAGGCACCCGTGAGAGTAGCAGCGGTGAAATTACACCCCTGGACTTGTGTTGTTCGCAGAAATGCTTGGCTGAGATTCGCGCCATTGAGGTTTGCCCCGCTGAGGTCGGCTCTCGTCAGATCGGTGTTGTTGAGGTCAGCACCGCTCAAGTTCGTGTTGTTGAGGTCGGCTTTGAGGAGGATGGCGTTATTCAGGTACGCCCCTTTAAGACTTGCCTCTCGGAGGATAGCCTGCGTGAAATCGGCTTTGCGAAGGTCGGCATAGCTGAGGTCGGCGTAGCTAAGGTTTGCCTTGTGAACGGTGGTGTAGCTGAGGTTTGCCTTGTGAAGCGTGGTTTGGATGAGGGTGGCACTCCTGAGATTCGCACTATGGAGATCGGCATAGCTGAGATCCGCTTCCCGGAGAATGGCATTTTGCAGGTCGGCATTTCTCAGACTCGCTTTTTGGAGGGAGGCATTTTTGAGAATGGTGTTGTGCAGCTTGGCGTTGTTGAGTTTTGCAAAGTTCAGCTTGGCGTCCTGGAGGTTGGCATTGCTAAGGTCGGCTCCGCGCAGGTCGGCTCCGCTCAAATTCGCTTCGGTCAAATCGGGGCGATCGTCAAACGATTCTCGCCACGCATCTAACTGACAACCCCTTCTTTTAATTTTGCCAAGTGCGCTTCGCTAGCCATTGCACTCCCCTATTTTGCGATCGCCCTCATTCTGGTTGATGCACTCTGCCTACGATCTAAGGTGCCCGCAAATTGCGTCGAAGTTTACGGTTTGGCGTTGCTGATTCCAGGTATGAACCGATGGCTGCAATGACTGGAATCTCGT
>JACYMB010000378.1 GCA_015272205.1 Synechococcales cyanobacterium T60_A2020_003
TCATCCCGACGCTGACCTTTCAGGTACATCGCGGGGCTTCCCGTCTAAAAGCTAAAGCTGTTCAGCCTTGATCGGGAGTGTATTAAGAGCGACGACTGACGGATAATGGGCGGGGATAGGGAACCCCAAATCCGTCTAAAAATACTCAAATTGAAGATTCTGCAAAGCTACGAAAATCAACAATTCATCGGGAGAGAAATTGCTGCCTCCGATTGTATCTCAGATTGCGCGATCGCCCCACTGGTTGTTTCCGATGCAGTTGCAAGGGATAATCGGTTGCAGAGTCCGTATTGTCTGGGAAAGCGTTGGGAAAATCTGCATGGTTTGTCGTATTCAGGTTCAAGAACTCATCACGATCGTGCAGGGAACGCCTGTCAATGTACCTAACTCGCTGCTAGAGCATGAGTTGGTGGGTGTCACCACGGACAGTCGCTCGATTGCGCCGAGTTCTCTATTTATCGCGTTACGGGGCGATCGCTTCGATGGACACCAGTTTATAGCGTCCGCAGTGGCACAGGGAGCCGCGTTAGCCATTGTGGATCACCCGCCCGAAGATGCTCCTAATTGCCCCCTGATCCAAGTAACCGATACCCTGGCGGCCTATCAGGCGATCGCCCACTGGTGGCGGCAGCGCTTCCAGATTCCGGTGATTGCCGTCACCGGATCGGTGGGCAAAACCACCACTAAAGAACTGATTGCGGCAGTGCTAGGCCAGTACGGCACGGTTCTGAAAACCCAGGCCAACTACAACAATGAGATTGGCGTACCCAAGACGCTGTTAGATCTAACCGCTGACCACGACTATGCGGTCATTGAAATGGCAATGCGGGCGGCGGGAGAAATTGCTCTGCTGGCTCAGATTGCCCAGCCCGATATCGGCGTGATTACAAACGTGGGAACGGCTCATATTGGACGGCTTGGATCCGAGCAAGCGATCGCCGAAGCCAAATGCGAACTGCTCACGGAAATGTCGAAGACCGGAATCGCCATTCTGAATCACGACAATGTCCGTCTAATGGATACGGCGGCCACTCGTTGGACAGGAAAAACGCTGTCCTATGGTCTAGAGGGGGGAGACTACACCGGAACGTTGCGCGATACCAGCACGCTCGAAGTTCAGGGTGTGACGCTGCCATTGCCCTTACCCGGACGGCATAATGCGCTGAACTATCTAGCGGCGATCGCCGTTGCGGATGTCCTCAATCTAGACTGGAAAGCTTTATCCCAAGGGCTATCGGTCGATTTACCCCAAGGACGGGCCCGCCGCATCGTGCTGCCCGACGACATTGTGATCCTAGACGAAACCTACAATGCCGGACTGGAATCCATGACGGCAGCCCTACAGCTTCTCGCTGATACGCCCGGAATGCGCCGGATTGCTGTGCTGGGTACGATGAAGGAACTGGGCGATCGCTCCGAGGAATTCCATCGACAGGTAGGGGAAACCGTGAAACAGCTTGGTCTAGATGTGCTGCTGGTACTTGCCGATCCCCCAGAGGCCGCCGCTCTCGTGGCTGGAGCATCCCCGCTGGCCGCGGAATCGTTTGAGGATTATGACACGCTAACGAATCGGCTCCAGGGGTTACTCAAAGCGGGCGATCGCGTTCTGTTCAAAGCGTCCCGTGCGGTGGGGTTAGAAACGGTGATTGAGCCGTTGTGTCAGACGTTTTTACAGGGAACGACCGCATCCTCCGCTGACCGTTGACCCTTCGCCAGGGGCAGGGCCTTTATCGCCTATCCTTCGACACTTCCAGCCAGGACTACGGGTTTTTCAAGTCGCGTTTGCAATTCTGCGATGAGACTATTGCCACTGCGATGGGCTTCCCATTTTCCAGAATGACGATAGTCGATTTTCCATTCCCCCGTCATAAACGACTCGTCTTCCGAAATGGTGCCTGCGTATTCAATGACGTAGGGGGAGGAAATCACATAGCGTTTTGTGAAGTGAATGCTCCGCCCGGTGACGCTGCCTGTGATCAGGGCTTCCCCTAAATAGCCATCGTCCAGAATATTCCCCGTTAGCGAGTTGCCGCTTTGGACGAGGGTGGCCTCAAAGCGGGTGGGTAAGCCCGCTTGCCAGTAAGTTCCGAGCCATGCACCGTTGATGTCTGCCATGAAACGTTACCCTCAGATCTAGATGTGCATTTGTGTAGACACCAGTGTAGAGAAGGCGTCTGAAATTTTCAAAACCCCTGGGACGGATGACGGTCACCCGTTCGCGGAGTCGGATGGACAGTACGCGGCTGGAATGAACCGACTTTTGCAAGTTTGATGCTGCTGCGATCGCTAAAACCGGGATATTCAGGCATAGGCGTGACAAACTTTGGATGCCGCGATGTTAGTTCTACACGGCAGCGGTGAATACTGAGGACAGGAGGCTGCTCCAATAGTCCCGATTGGGTGAGTCTGCCAGTCTGCAAACACGCCTATGCAACTGTGTGGAGCCATGAATCACTACGACTCGCTACAACTCATGATGGTTAGCGGTAAGGGAGGCGTCGGTAAAACGACCTTCTCTTGCAGTTTTGCCCGCCGATGGGCACAACAGTTTCCATCGGAGACTATTTTGCTGATTTCCACAGATCCAGCCCACTCCCTGGGCGATGTCTTGCGGATGGAGGTTGACGATACTCCCCATGCGGTGGCGGATTGTCCCAATCTTCAGGTTCGTGCCCTTGATGCCGATGCCCTGCTCAACGTCTTCAAAGCGGATTACGGTCATGCACTGGAACTGTTGGTGGAACGGGGTAGCTTTGTGGAAGGTTCCGATCTCGCGCCTGTGTGGGATTTGGATTGGCCGGGACTCGATGAATTGATGGGCATTCTGGAAATTCAACGCATTTTGCGCGAACAGGTTGCCGATCGGGTGGTGGTAGATATGGCTCCGAGCGGCCATACGCTCAATCTATTTAGGCTGATGGACTTCTTGGATGAGTTCTTGCAAGCCCTCGATCTGTTTCAGGAAAAGCATCGCGTTGTTAGTCAGCGATTTACGGGAACCTATACGCCCGATGAGGCCGATCGGTTTTTGGACACCATGAAACAGGATTTGGCAGATGGACGGCAGCTTTTGCAAGATACAGTCCGCACCACCTGTTTAACGGTGGCGATCGCCGAACCCATGAGCTGGCTTGAAACTTGCCGCTTTTTGGACTCTCTCAAACAGCTTCAGATTCCCGTGGGGGGATTAGTTGTCAACCATCTCTTAGAAAAGTCTGCACCAGAGGGCGATCGCCAGTTGGAACAGCAGGAAATGCTCACTAAGTTTTTTGCGATCGCCGAACAACTTCCCGTTTGGGCGATTCCAGAACAAGATCAGGAGCCTGTGGGAGCGGAAGCTCTGGATCGGCTGATGGCGAGTATCGTTCCGGCTCAGCAGATGACCACACCCCCACCCAGCGAACCGCTTTCACCGGCTGAACATCCGCTCAAAATTCCGCCCGGATTTGATGACTTCATTGAAATCGAGCGGCGCTTGATCCTCGTTGGCGGCAAGGGCGGAGTCGGCAAAACAACCGTTTCAGCCGCGATCGCCTGGGGCATGGCAGCGCGTCATCCCGATCGCAATGTGTTGGTGATTTCCATTGATCCAGCCCACTCTCTAGGCGATGCCTTTGGCTATCCGTTGGGGCATGAACTGACGGCCATCCGCGAGAATTTGATGGCTCAAGAAGTGGATGCCGAACATGTCCTAGACCAGTTTCGCGAAGACTACCTGTGGGAACTGGCGGAGATGATGAGCGGGGATGCCGCCAGCGATGACAGTATGCAATTGGCCTATGGCCCTCAGGCATGGCGACAAATTGCCTCCCAAGCCCTTCCGGGTATTGATGAAATGCTGTCGCTGATGACCGTGACTGAACGCCTTGAAGCTCAAGAGCAAGATTTAATCATTGTCGATACTGCTCCGACCGGACATCTCCTCCGATTCCTAGAAATGCCGACGGCTTTGGGAGACTGGCTCGCCTGGATCTTTAAGCTGTGGCTGAAATATCAAGACGTGGTGGGACGCACCGAATTCATGGGGCGATTGCGTACCCTACGGCAACGAGTGATGCAGGCTCAGAAGAAGCTCAAAGATCCGCAGCACACTGAGTTTATTGGTGTGCTCCAAGGGCAATCGGCGATCGCCGCTGAAACCGTGCGTCTGGCTCAGGCGATGGAAGATCTCGGCATTACCCAGCGATACGTGGTTCACAACCGCTACCGACCCGGGTATGAGTTACCGGAAGGACTCTTGACCGGACAAACCATTGTGAAAATGGCTGATCTACCACGGGCGATCGCACCGATGGAGCAAATCCAAATTGCGGCTGACCTACTGTTCTAGCTGTTTTAACGCAGTCATTCAGCGTTCAGCTAAGCGAGGGACTGCGCCATTCGATGATGAGCCCTCTCGACCAGGATTTCCCACACGATTCGACACCTTAGAGCCATTACGGTTTCCCTGCGCCGAGTTTCCGAATATCTCAGTGTTAAATCGATAGCCGACATTTCGAACCGTTTGGATTAAATTCGGTTGCCGTGGATCAACTTCTATCTTCTTTCGTAACGATAGGACGTGCGTATCCACCGTCCGATGGTTATCAATTTCATCGGGCCAGGCGCGCCGAAGCAACTCGGTACGGCTGAGGGGTTGCCCCCCCGCTTGAGCCAGCACATAGAGCAAGCTAAATTCTTGGGGCGTAAGTTCAATGAAACTCTCTTTTAACCGAACTCGCCGATGAACTAGGTCAATTTGTAAATCTCCGTAATCCAGAGCTGCCGGAGCATTCATCAAGCGACTGCGGCGTGCCAAGGCATCGACCCGCGCCAAAAACTCCTGCATCCCAAAAGGCTTCGTGAGATAGTCATCTGCCCCTGCTTTTAAACCCGCGACAATATCCGATTCATTAGTCTTAGCCGAAAGCATCAGGATAAACGGACTCTGCTGACTTTGGAGCCAGCGACAAAACTCCAACCCATCTCCGTCAGGAAGCTCCGAATCAATAACGACTAGGCTCGGCTGATGGTGCTGTACCGCTTCCCTGGCCTGATGGAGATCGGCAGATTGGTAAACGCAGTAGCCTGCCTGCTGCAAATGCCAACCTAGAAGCGATCGCAGATGGGGGTTTCCCTCAATGATTTGAATGCAGACCGATCCCACAACTTGCAATGATTAATGGCTAAATGTGTGACTTTAAGCGTATCAAAGGGCTTGTCAAGGTTTTGTAACTAAGGCTACGTGAACCAGGAAACGATTAGAACACCGCATGCCTTGGGACGGGCGGGGATTAGATAGGCAAGGTGGCCCTTTAAGACTCAAACGCTGGTGGGAGTGACTCAATCACAACCGATACTGGATGGAACCCTCTCCAATCCACAAATCCAGTGCTACACTAATTTTTCAATGGAGGGGGTGCTTGCGATAAAAGCTGCTTAGATTTTTTAATCTATAGTGGCGTTGTTGCATGAAAGAGGGGTTGCGGGCAGGAGAGGCATGGTAAATTTCAGTTATCACATATAAAACCTGCCATGAAACCTCAA
>JACYMB010000379.1 GCA_015272205.1 Synechococcales cyanobacterium T60_A2020_003
CCCGATCGCCCGACCAAAAGTTCCAGTAGGCTGAACTCCATTCCAGTGAGCCGAATGCGTTCGTCACCTTTATAAACTTGGCGTTTATTGGTATCGATGCGGATATTGTTGATGTGAATAACGCCAGAGCTAGGAATGCCCGTGGTTCCCACTTTTTCAACTCGGCGTAGGACTGAACGAATCCGAGCTTCTAGTTCCTTGGGAGAGAAAGGCTTTACAACATAGTCGTCTGCGCCAAGCTCCAACCCTGTGATGCGATCGGCCACATCCCCCAAGGCGGTTAGCATAATAATGGGCACATCTGACTCTTTACGCAGTTCTTGGCAGACTCCATATCCGTCTAGTTTTGGCATCATCACGTCCAGCACAACTAGATCTGGATTAGTAGAGCGGAAGGTTTCTAGCGCTTCTTCGCCATCAGCAGCAGTAACGACATCGTACCCAATCATGGAGAGACGAGTTTCTAAGATGCGGCGAATGCTGGCTTCGTCGTCAACCACCAATATTTTCTCTTTGTGATTTTCCAACTTACTCAACACTCCTTAAAAACGACCTTTTTTGACAGTTCATCTGCCTGCTTTATCATTAAGATGATATCTCATTGCGCTAGATGCAATGCTTGGAAATTCCTGTTATCGCTACATTTTAGGGTTTCTTAAGATTTTTGTTTGAATGCAACAAAAGTTTGGATTAGCCGATGATTGGATTAGGGAAATGTGAGTGTAGAAAGGGCGATCGCCTTTATTATTAGGTACGGATGTTCTATGCTCGGAATTGATCACTGAACCAGCGTGTAGGTGTGTGATGGGTAAGGTCATGGGCGGAGTTCTCTGAGTCCGTAGAGCCGCTTGATGACGTGAGGGGGCATTTCAGTGACAGACTATGGCAAAAACTCGAACCCAGTATGTGTGTAATGAGTGCGGCTCGGAGTCCGCTCAGTACTTTGGAAAATGCCCGTTTTGTGGAAGCTGGAATTCGTTGGTGGAACAGGTTGTCACGGCTCCTTCCTCAACGGCTCGTCCGTCTACGGGGGTAAAGGGGCGATCGCCCTCTGGTCGTTCTGCATCCCATCCAGAGTCACCTCAGCCTGTCCAGTCCTTAAAGTTGGAGGCTATTTCAGACCACCCCCAAGCCCGAATACCGTCCGGCTTTTCAGAGTTAGACCGAGTTTTGGGTGGGGGCATTGTTCCGGGTTCTCTGGTGTTGATTGGGGGCGATCCGGGAATTGGTAAATCGACGCTACTGTTACAGGTGGCGCAGCGGTTAGCGACCTCACAGCGGGTCTTATATGCCTGTGCGGAAGAGTCGGGGCAGCAGGTTAAACTGCGGTGGCAGCGATTAGCGGAGGGGCAAGCACTTCAGTCCAAATCGTCGCCAGATCTCAGTCCTGACCTTTACCTGCTCCCAGAAACGGATCTGGAAGCTATCTTGATGGAGTTGAGTTCATTACGTCCCCAGGTAGCCGTCATTGACAGTATTCAAGCCCTGTATTTTGCAGCTTTGAACTCTGCCCCCGGTTCGGTGGCGCAAGTGCGGGAATGTACATCGGCGCTGATGCAGGTTGCTAAGCGGGAGAATATTTCTCTGTTTATTGTGGGTCATGTAACGAAGGAAGGAGCGATCGCTGGCCCTAAGGTCTTGGAACACCTGGTTGATACGGTGCTGTATTTCGAGGGCGATCGCTTTGCCAGTCATCGCTTGTTGCGATCGGTGAAAAATCGCTTTGGGGCAACCCACGAGCTCGGCATTTTTGAAATGGTGGATCGGGGATTGGAGGAAGTTCTGAATCCGTCGGCGCTGTTTTTGGGCGATCGTGAAGAAACTGCGCCGGGAACGGCCACGATTGTTGCCTGTGAGGGAACTCGTCCGTTATTGGTTGAATTGCAGGCGCTGGTGAGTCCGACCAGTTATCCGTCGCCGCGTCGGGCTACGACCGGAGTTGAATACAACCGTTTGCTTCAGATTTTGGCTGTTTTGGAAAAGCGGGTGGGCATTCCTTTGTCTAAGCTGGATGCCTACGTGGCCTCATCCGGTGGTCTGAGCGTAGCGGAACCAGCGGCAGATTTGGGTGTGGCGGTGGCAGTGGTGGCCAGTTTCCGCGATCGCACGGTCGATCCGTTTACGATTTTGATTGGCGAAGTGGGGCTGGGCGGTCAGGTGCGATCGGTGTCGCAGTTGGAGATTCGCCTCCGGGAAGCGGCCAAGCTCGGCTTCAAACGTGCCATCGTCCCCAAGGGGCAAACCGTGTCGAATGTGGGATTAGAGATTATCCCCGTCAGTCGGGTGGTGGACGCGATCGCGATCGCCTTGGGTGGTGGACGGTCTGCGGTATCCACTGAAACGCCCGATTATGATGAGTAGTAGTCCACCAAATCTATGGGCACCACTATGACCTTTGCGACGACACCCACGATTGAACTGGATACCTGGACTCCGGCGACTTGGGAGGAATTTGTGGCGATCGCCAACTCACCAGAGTATGCAAAAAGTCGAGCCTACTTTGATCAGGGACAGATGAGGATTGAAATGGCTCCTATCGGTGCAAATCACGCTCACCAAAATGCGATTGTAAGTAAGGTAATCGGGCTATTTGCCGCCCTCCGCCATATTCAAATTATCGAATTTATCAACTGTAGCTTTCGCAAAACTGGGGAGCGGGAATGCCAGCCTGACCTTGCGTTTTACATTGGAACTGAATTCCAACTTCCGCCGAAAAATAACTCCCCCATCAACGTTGAGGTACTCGGCGCACCCACGTTAGCCGTAGAAATAGGAGCTAGTTCCCTAAGCGACGATTTGGGTGCAAAGCGCTTGCTGTATGAACGGTTGGGTGTGGCGGAGTACTGGGTTGTGGATGTCGCCCAGCAACGCATCATTGCGTTTTCGGTTGCAGAGGGGCGCAGCGGTCAGATCCAGACCTCAGAGGTATTACCGGGACTGGAGATGGCGCTAGTCAATGAAGCGCTAGCAAAGACCCAATCTGACGATGACGGAGCGATTACCCGCTGGCTCATGCAAACCTTAACCTAGAGAACATAATTCTGCCTGATATCCCCAACTCACCCCTCACCCCTCAAAACTCAAAACTCCACCCCATCACTGTCCCACTCCATCACCCCATCACTCCCCCACCCCAATGACTCCTCCCTCTACATCTCAGACAACCTGGACCCAGGGAGCCCTACTCGAACTCGACATCACCCGCCTCAGCAATAGCGGTGACGGCATTGGTCGTTGGGATAGTCGCGTCGTGTTTGTCCCTGATACTGTACCGGGCGATCGCGTCCTAGTTCGGTTAGTTCGAGTCAAGCCGACGTTTGCCCACGGAAAAGTCCATCAGATGGTGCAACCATCGGGCGATCGCATTCGTCCGGCTTGCATTGTTGCGGATAAGTGCGGGGGCTGTCAGTGGCAAGCGGTGCAATACTCCGTTCAGCTTCAGGCCAAGCAAGAGCAAGTAGTTGATGCCTTAAAACGAATCGGTGGATTTGCGCATCCACGGGTGAAAGCTATCATGCCGTCCGAACCGTTAGGGTATCGCAACAAGGCGACGTACCCTTTGGGATTATCCGCCAACGGTCAACTGCAAGCGGGATATTACCAAAAGAGCAGCCATCGTCTGGTGAATTTGAATCAGTGTCCGGTGCAGGATGAGAGTTTAAATCCCGTCCTGGCTGGCGTCAAGCAAGATCTCCAGTCACAGGGATGGTCAGTTTACCAGGAGAAATCGCATCAGGGAATGTTGCGCCATTTAGGATTGCGAATTGGACGACGCACCGGAGAGCAGCTTCTAACCCTAGTCACAACGACTTGGGATGTACCTGGATTAGAGGATCAAGCCCAAATCTGGATGCAGCGCTATCCGCAGTTAGTTGGCGTGGGTGTGAACCTGAATCGCGATCGCACCAACGCAATTTTTGGATCAGAGAGTCGGTGTATCGCCGGACGTGCATACCTTGTCGATAGTTTGGCTGGAGTAGAGTTTCAGATTGGTTCGACCACGTTCTTTCAGGTAAATACGGAGCAGGCAGAAGCTCTTGTGGAGGTCATTCTTGCAGGGTTGAACCTCCAGGGGTACGAACGAGTCCTGGATGCCTACTGTGGGATTGGCACACTTACCCTACCCCTCGCCCGACGAGTCCAGCACGCCGTTGGGATTGAAGTGCATCCCGACTCCATTGCCCAAGCCATACAGAACGCCCAGCGCAATGGTATTGAAAATGTGGAGTTTTACGTAGGGCGTGTTGAAGCCTGGTTGCCCCAGTGGGTTGCCGAGGGGGGCGATCGCCCGGATATTGTCGTGCTTGATCCACCCCGGAAAGGCTGTGACTTGGCAGTTCTAGAAGCCTTAAAAACCGTTGCACCGTCCCAGATTGCCTACATGAGCTGCAACCCCACCACCTTGGCACGGGACTTAAAGATTCTCTGCGAAAACGAGACGTACAGGTTAATTGAGGTACAGCCTGCCGACTTCTTCCCGCAAACGCCCCATGTGGAGTGCGTAGCATTTCTAAAGAAATAAAGCGCTCAGAGTCTATCTGAACGCTCTATCTTAAGTTAAACGGGCGAGGAGGGATTCGAACCCCCGACACCGTGGTCCGTAGCCACGTGCT
>JACYMB010000380.1 GCA_015272205.1 Synechococcales cyanobacterium T60_A2020_003
AGTCAGAATGCTCCCATCGTTGGGCTGGCTCATCGTAGTTTCCTCAGCAACTGCTCTACTGCCTTCAGCCTATGCCCTATTTTTATGCGTTTGCCCTAGCAGACATCCCCGCTCACAAATGGCGATCGCCGGATTTGAGTATAATGAAATCAGCGTTAGGGATCATCGAACTTGAGAGGATAAGCCGCATGAAACCCCTTGAAATTGTGCAACTCGGCAATCCAGTCCTGCGTCAAATTGCTCAACCTGTTTCCAATATTCAAGACGAATGGGTCAAGCCTCTCGCTCAAAAGATGTTAGCTACTCTAGTCGAGTCGAGGGGGGTTGGTATTGCTGCGCCGCAGGTGGGACAGCCCTATCGTATCTTGGTTGTTGCCTCTCATCCGAATGCGCGGTATCCCCATGCGCCCCAAATGGAACCGACGGTGATGATCAATCCACGCTTAATCGATCATTCCGACGCAATCGTGAAGGATTGGGAAGGTTGTCTGAGTGTGCCGGGAATTCGGGGGTTAGTTCCACGCTACAAGGAAATTGAAGTGGAGTACACCGGATTGGATGATCGGATTCATCGCACGGTGCTGACTGATTTTGTCGCTCGGATCTTCCAACACGAATTCGACCATCTGAACGGCATAGTGTTTCTCGATCACGTCGAAGATGTGCAAGACATGATGGCCGAACAGGAATACTTGAAGCAAGTTGTTCGCGTTTAGCCTCGTAAGGCTGGATACGTTTGCGCGGCTAGCGAGCGAAAATACCCTGTCCTTTCAGAAGATCGAGAAACACAAAAACTGTTGGCGGATGGAGCGCGCTAGCTAAGACGGCTGCTCCAATTTGTCGTTCTAGCGGGATGGGGAGCGATCGCACCTCTACGGTGTCTGGAATGGGCAAAGCAGCAAGGCGCGGAAGGATAGCGGCTCCTAAACCCTGGGCAACCATGCTAACGATTGTGGAATCTTCTTTGATCTCGTAGGCAACTTTTAGGGTTTGTCCCCATTTGGCCCAGTGGTTGCGCACCGCTGAGGTACATTCGGCGTAGTTGTAGAGAATGAAGGAGTGTCGAGAAAGCTCCTCCCAGGTCAGTGTGTCCGGGATTGGTGTTTCGGCTTTGGGAATCAGCACAACGTACTCATCTTTGGCAATTTCCCACGTGTCAAACTCCTCGGCACGGGGCAGGGGCACTAGACCAATATCGACTAGTCCTTCCCGTAATGCTTGCTCGACGCCGACGGGTTCTAGTTCGGCTAGGGAAACATCAACATCGGGAAAGCGTTGCCGAAACCGAGCGATCATGGGGGGCAGGAGGTGGGTAGCCGCGCTGCGAAAGGAAGCAATTCTCAGCCGTCCGCCCTGAAGCCCTTTGAGCAAATTAATTTCGGTATCAATGCAGTCGCGCAGGTGCAAGATTTGGCGGGCGTAATCGGCAACTCGTTCACCCACCGGAGTTAGCCTTGCCCCAAATCGTCCCCGGATCAGGAGCGGAACGCCGAGTTCATCTTCCAGGGTGGCGATCGCCCGACTGACGGCGGACTGGGAAGTATCTAGCTTGAGAGCGGCGGTGGAAAAGCTGCCGTGGTCTGCGATCGCCAACAAAACCTGGAGGTGGGAAATGTTCATACGCGCTATCTATTCGCTTTCTGCATAGATACTACCCGCAAGCGGTTTTGATCCTAGGGTGAATGCTCGTTAACTTGGGTGAACAGGATACGAGAGTGCTTCTTGGTTTAGTATTCACGATTTGTAATGGACGACGGGATGCAGGTTGGACTGGCAGGTTAGCAGATGGATCATCCTCTGACGAGTTTTAGCCAATTCAGCACCTCTCCCTGCATCATGTACGTTCTTTTCACCAGCCACGAACGCTGTCGTTATGGCGATGAAACGAGGATAAAGGTTGATGTGTGAACGCATTCACCCAAATCCCTCTTTCGTAGACCACGACTTACTTAGACTCTACCACTGAGGACAAAAGCGCCATGTTTGAGCTGATACCCTATCACAAGTTTCGTGACACCCCCAGTGTTCGCTTTTTTGATGTCACAATCCCCAATTCCAACGCCCGCGACCTTGTGTTTCACGAAGGCCCTGCGGTAAGTCCCAACAACGATCCCCAGGGCTACTGGCAGTTTTATCTCCACCCCCATCAAGAAGATAATTTGCTGGCATTGACGGGCGGACGGACGTTTTATCTGGTTAACTTTGCCTGGGAGCATCCATTCCACATTGTGAGATTGGAAGCCAATGGCGATATTCTGCGGATTCCCCCTGGAACGTTCCACCGCTCGGTGTCTGATCCAGAGGGATCGCTGGTGTTGAATCAGGCGGTGCGCTCTGCCGAGGCGACCGTGGAAAGCGAATTTCGAGTCTACAACAGCGCTGAGATTCCCCGGCTGCTTTGGGCAACTTCGGAAGCAGCACCCCGTCCGAAGGTGTACACCAACGATCGCCTCTGGCCACAGGCGGCATAGATTTAGGCGGTTCCGGTTATCCCTGCGCTAAGTCACGGCGATCGCCATACTTCAGCAGTTTCTCTAAAACCAGCAGGCGATTTTCCCAGGTTGTAAAGCGGTACTCCTGACTCCAGCGCTGAAGCTGCATCCAGTCGTCAAAGGCAACCTGGAATTGATCCAGTTGTTGCTGGGCATGGCGCAAATTCTGGGCAGAGGGATGATCGGCCAACTGGTGCAGTGCTTCCGCCAACGCCTCCGCTTGCCCTTTTCAAGCCTCATACTGTTGCCCCGTCATCGGTAGCTCGTTCGTGGCGAGAAGGAAGCTCCATTCCCGCGGCAACTCATCGTATCGCGCCGCTGCCGTACCAAAAGGATCGCGGTAGGAGATGGGTTCTGGGGCGATTCTCTTTCAGAGACGCTGCGCGATCGCTCCACTGCCCTGGGTTCGGCCAAATATTCCTTGCAGCGCCTCCCTCAGATTCTCCGTTGCAAAGAGCGCATAGCCACTCGACGGCATATCCCGCAGAGCTTGAATTTGGTCAAAAATGGCAGAGTCAGATAAATCCAGCAGCCGGATAGAGATTGTTCGCGAGCGGCGGTGCCATATCCATAGGTAACGTCAGTTCGGGTTAAGCCTCAGGACGCAAATGGTGGTCGAGGGCAATCGAG
>JACYMB010000381.1 GCA_015272205.1 Synechococcales cyanobacterium T60_A2020_003
AATGTAGCTGCTTCAGCCATTCTCATTAACAATTCTTATTGCGGTGACCAGGTACAATTCAACGTTGTGCGATCGCAACAGGGGCAGCAGGTCGGGGTCGTTTGCCACAGGCGTCGTTGTGTAAACCTTGCCCGTTTCGGATGCAGAGGGATCAACGGTGAGTTCGTACTCAATATGATTAGGTGAAATTACGGCACGCTCAACTTTTCCCGCCTCTACCTGATCTAAAAATTGACTGTAGGGCGTATAGGAATTAGAAGAGAGGCGATACAGCAAAAAGTTGAGTAGCAGGAAAATCGCTAACCAGGCCAGGATTGCACTTCTAGAGTTGTTCGTGTCGGCAGAACTGCTCTGACGCTCGGGTTGCCTAGGCATAGGCGATCGCTCCCACCAAATCTTGAATGTGCCCCTCGTTCAGACCAGGCTTACGGTCTAAACCCACGAAGAACTAAACTTCTCACGGATCGGGATGAATAAGATCCAAACGCGATAAAAGCCTTCACTCCGTATCAAAAGACATGCGTAGAGACATCCTAGAATCCTAGATTTGACGCTTCTCAGGCGTAAGTTTTGTATCTCAAATTAAAGATCGAGAAAAGCGTTGATTCTATTGATAAATCGATCCTAGCTCATTCAAATTCGTTCGTAGATCAGCTTTGAACATTCTCAACACATGATTTAGCCATGGTGCATTCGGCACGGCTGATCATTGCCCCAAATCCACTTAGTCCTTACTAATATGATTCATCCGAAAAAGCTTGGGCGATCGCCAGTGCCTACGATGTAAACGGGATAATCGGTGTCGCAGCCTGCCGGGTTTCCTGCCATATTCCTGCGCCTGTCCCTGCTGCATGGCTTCGCCCACCGTTGCATTCAGCTGATCCCCGACCAACATAATCAGGGAACTCAAATACAGCCATAACAAAAGAACAATGAACGTTCCAACCGTTCCATAGACCCGGTTGTAGTTCCCAAAGTGAGACACATAGTAGCGGAACCCGTTGGAGATAAACGCCCACGAGATCGCCGCTAGGATAGCTCCCGGCATAATCGGTTTCCCCGGACTCCAACGACTGGGGCCATAGCGATAGACAAAGGCAAAGGCGATCGCCATGATGGCAAGCGACAGGGGCACCGCCGCATATCCCACTAGTTTCAGCAGCACCATGCCCAACGTATCGTACTGTTTCGCTACCTTTCGGATCACGAGGTCGCTGATAAACACCAGCACCGTCGCCATAATCAGCAAAACAATCGTTCCAATCGTCAATCCGAGTGAAACAAGCTTGGCTTTCCAAAAGGGACGGGTTTCATCAATCGGAATTCGATGAATATGATCCATTGCTCGCATGGCCGCACTCATCGCCCCCGAAGATGCCCAAATTGCGACTAAAAAGCTCACCGAAAACAAGCCGCGATCGCCCCCGGTGGTGACCTCATTTGTAAAGTTTTCAATCAGGATCATCGCCTCTTGGGGGACGACCTGACTGAGCCGACCCACAAGCCGCACAAATGTATTGGTCAGCGGTTGAAATAAGCTAATCGCCACCAAAACCGTCAGAATGGCGGGGAACAATGCCAGCGTTGCATTGTAGGCCATTTCCGCTGCGAGGCTAGGCAAACGCTGCCGCAACACCCCCTTAATGGTTTTGTGGATGGTGTGGACGTTGATGTGTAGAAAGAAACGAAAGAACCGATCCAGGGACATGGCTTGAGACAGCGGTATACCGCAGCCTGAATTAGCATATGAAATCGTATCGAAGTAATGGTATCGAAGTTCACTTTACTTCGGTAGCCCTACTTTATCGCAGCTTAGACAAGTTGGTTCGTAGAGGGTAAGTCTTGCCCTAAAATCCACTACAGTGAGGGTAATCAAATCACAAGGGATGGTTATGGAAGAGTCGGACATGAGGATTAAACCGTTTTTCCATGGCCCAAACACGAATCCTGAGTTTTCGGCAGTCCCTTAGGACTGGAGGCTGATTTGAAGACGCACCTGTTATCTAAATTGTTCAAGCTGGGGCGAGTTGTACAGGATGGGGCTAGATGAAAGCATGCTATCGAGTTTGGGAGTGCAAGTTAGCCTAGTTCTGCTTTGGCTTGCCCTAGTGGGGGCAACGGCTGAACTCCTACGGCGATCAGGGCAAACCGATCCAGAGCTAATCCGTAAGGTCGTACACATCGGCGTTGGCAATGTGATCTTGCTGGCTTGGTGGCTTCACATTCCAATGTGGTTGGGGGTGAGTGCCTCGATCCTATTTAGCGCGATCGCCCTTCTATCCTATCGGTTTCCCATCCTGCCCGTGATCAACAGTGTAGGCCGACGAAGCCTGGGCACCTTCTTCTACGCGGTGAGCTTTGCCGTTCTCATTGGCTATTTCTGGACTATTCAACGACCTCAATATGCTGTGCTTGGGGTACTAACCATGACCTGGGGCGATGGCCTCGCCGCCTTGATTGGGCAACGGTTTGGTAAGCATCCGTTCAAAGTCTTTGGAATGCAAAAAAGTTGGGAAGGCACGCTCGCTATGTGGGCGGTCAGCTATCTGGTGAGTGCATTGATTCTAGGAGCCACCCAGGGCTTGACCTGGCAAACCTGGGGCGTTCCAGTCATCATTGCCACAGTCGCAACTGGACTCGAAGCCTTTTCAGTCCTTGGCATTGATAACTTGACGGTTCCGCTAGGCAGTGGGGCGATCGCCTTTCTCCTGTCGAATCTTCGCCTGGGATAGGGGCAATTCCAAGATTCCGAGGAGTAGACACAGTAGAATAAATAGCCTGTCTGCCTCTAGTCTGGCGGTATTTCTGCAACCCCATCCCCAAACACCTATGACTCAACCTTCCTCCATCCCCGTTGCCATGACTATTGCCGGATCCGATAGCGGCGGCGGTGCAGGTATTCAGGCCGATCTGCGAACCTTCTCCTTCCATCGGGTGCATGGAACCTGCGCGCTGACCTGCATAACTGCTCAGAACACGGTCGGTGTGTCGCGGGTGGATGCGCTGCCCCCAGAGGCCGTTGTTGCTCAAATCTTGGCCGTGGCCGACGATATTGGTCTGGATGCTGCGAAGACAGGGATGCTTTTGAACCAGGACATCATTGCCGTTGTTGCTGACACCCTGAAGCGTACTGGCTTAGAAAACCTAGTGGTCGATCCGGTGATGGTATCGCGCACCGGGGCACAGTTAATTGCCGATGCCGCGATCGCTACCCTGCGAACCCAGCTTCTCCCTCTCGCCAAAGTACTAACGCCCAATCGCTACGAAGCCCAAATCCTCAGCGGCCTAGCGATCCACACCCTAGACGACATGCAAACTGCTGCCCAGAAAATCCATACCCTAGGCTCTAAAGCGGTACTCGTCAAAGGAGGAGGGATGCCCGATGAACTGCGAGGCGTCGATGTGTGGTTTGATGGCGATCGCCTAGAGGTGCTAAAAACCGAAACCGTCCAGACCCAAGATACCCACGGCACCGGATGCACCCTATCCGCCGCGATCGCCGCCAACCTCGCCCTCGGACAGGATGCCTTCACCGCCGTCCAAAAGGCCAAAGAGTATGTGACTACCGCCCTCCGCTACTCCCTCCGCATCGGTGCAGGGCAAGGCCCCGTCGGTCACTTTTTCCCGTTACTTCAGGGATAAATCCTTCTCCAGTCTCGGTTCTAGCAACATTAACGAAGTGAAACGGAACGTCAGCAAGCGCAAACATTTACAACGAATAGTGTGTATTTGCACTCCAACGTGATGAGACTTGTTATGCCAGTTAGAAATACGAGCTGCGCCCCCCTCAGAGCGTTGATGCAATGCCCCACACTGGTCTGACTCGCCCCATAGCGGATGCCAATCAACCCACCTCGTTTGCGGATCGCATTCAATTAGCCTTGGCGATCGCTGATGAATCTGTGCTGCAATCCCTTCTAACCGACTGTTCACCGCGTATTAGTCCACCCAATGCCATTGGAACCGTGAGCGCCACCGTTGGTATTCCTATTGCCTCTGCGCCTCCCGCCTACGGTGTGATTACCTTTGAGAAAATCCGATGCGTCCTATCGCGATCGCCCGATGAATTAGAGCAGCACCTTTATCCCATGGGGGATAGCGATCGCCTCCATCGTCATTTTGAGCGTCTCACCCGCTACGAATCCGAAACGCAGACGTTAGGGCATGGTCTATCCCTCGCTGAATCGCTGGCGTTGCTCGCTAATGTAGGCTTTACCCCTGCTCAAACCGAAAGAATTTTGACGCTACCTTACGGAGCATGCCATAAATCCTGGTGGTATACCCTCGATGCAGACGGGCAGATTGCCATGCCCTTTCATCGCACCCTATGGACTCGCCCCTTGTGCGACGGCACCTTCATTTTGCAGTACAAAGACCGCTTTGCCCAGGATCGTCCCCCCTGCTTCCATAGCCAGCCTGTTTCAGTCCTGGTGGAGGTGTTACCCGCTACCGAACGCTTTGGAGAGGCGATCGCCCAAATCAACCGAGAACGACACGCGCTACAGCCAGACTATACGATTCTGATTAGCGATCGCCTTCCCTCATCCCTTGAAGTGCAAGCCTACACTCGACAGGGCATGAGTCTCATACTGGCTCACGACTTATCGTTACAAAGCGAGGCCAATTGCCAGATTTGTGCGACGGGCGACTGTCCCATGAATGGACAGCACAGTTCACCCGTCAGAACCTGCCGCCGTTTTTCGGCCACCATTTTTCTTTAAGAAATGCTCTGATATCAGATGGCAGGATAGAACGTTCATGCCGTCGTACCCTACACTTGGGGGATGTTGATTCTGCGGAAGATTGAGACGATGAATGATGGTTGCACTCGGCAAACTAAGTAGTCCCTCATACAAACTCAGGTTGGATATTCCTGCAACAGTAAGCAAGTACGCAGATCCGTTCCTAGTTTGAAAACGGAATTTGAAACTACTATTTTGTCTACAGTATTTTCTGCAATTGGTTTCCTTTAAGCCTTTAAGGTGGCTCAGAAATGAAACATATGAAGTTTGTCGCAAAGTCTCTGTTGGCTACGCTTTTTACGATCTCCTTGGCAACGGCGTGTGCATCTCCCAGCACCACGGGTGAGGGTGGCAAAGAGAAGCTGGTTATGGCAACCTCTGCCGACTATCCTCCCTATGAATACATTGATTCCACCAGTGGCTCCCAAGAAATTGTGGGGTTTGACGTAGACATTGCTCAGGCGATCGCCAATGAGTTGGGCTATGAACTGGAAATTAATAATATTGACTTCAATGGTCTGATTCCTTCGCTTCAGGCTAAACGGGCTGACTTTGTGATGGCGGGCATGACCCCGACGGAAGAGCGCAAACAAAACGTAGATTTCTCCCAGGTTTACTACGAAGCGAAAAATACCATTGTCACCCTCAAAGGCAGTGGACTCACAACCCCCGAAAGCCTAGCCGGAAAAACTGTTGGGGTACAGCTTGGCTCTACCCAAGAGCAGGCGGCCAAAGAAATTCAGGGCGCAAGTACAAAGTCGCTCAACCGAATCAATGAAATGATTCAAGAGTTGAAAGCGGGACGAGTCGATGCACTGATCGTAGAGGACACGGTGGCGGCTGGTTATGCCGCATCCAACCCCGAGCTGGAATTCCATGAAATTCCCAATACGGGCGAAGCAGGTTCCGCGATCGCCTTCCCCAAAGATTCGCCGCTGCGGGCAGAGTTCGAGCCTGTCCTACAAGAAATGCTCGATAATGGTGAGATCGATGCTCTCGTGATCAAATGGTTTGGCGACGAATCCCCTGCGGCCACTCAACCCGAAGCAGGCAGCTAGACACGGCATCACGAATCAACATTTAGGAGCGTACCTGAGATGACTAGGTACGCTCTGTTACTGATCTAGGGCTTCCTACCTGGGCGATCGCACTCCATGACTACCGATAGCAGAGAATACCAATTAGCTTCCCAACGGTCAACGCTTAACGGGCTGTTGTTGCCAGTGTGGTATCAATGACATCTTGCAGGCTTACTAGGGCGGTTCTTAACTCATCGCGAGTTCGAAAATCTTCCAGTCTACGTACAACTTGCCCACCATCGAACAATAGTAGGGTTGGCAAATTGGTTAATCGGTAGGTATTGGCTAGCTTTAGATTGTCATCAGCGTTAATATCCACGAGCTTGACCTGCCCCGGAAAATCCGCTTGTAATCGATTCAATAAGGGGCTCATCACACGACACAACCCACACCACGGTGCCCAAAAATTAACGAGTACAGGCGTTTGAGATTGCAGAACTTCTTGGGGAAAATTTGTCTCATCCACAGCTATCGCCATGATTTCTTAACCAGATTTTATTTAAATGCCTATGGGATCATTCTATAAGGAAATGGAGAGGTTTCAGAGCGCGTCTTCATCTCCTGACTTAGTCACAGCTCAGGCTGCTGTCCCGAGCTTGGAATGTGATAACCTAGAACGACTGACGAGTTAAAAATGATACATCGCTCTACCAATTCACGCTGTGGGTCAGGCGAATGAGGTGAGGGTGTGCCCACCATAGGAGTCCCACAAAAAGAGCGACTCCTGCATAGGCAGGTCGCAAAAATTCTGACAGTTTTAGGGATTGACGCCCCTGGGCGATCGCTAGAAACGGAGTAATAGATGTCCGCTCTCGCACTGCCGTAAATGCCTCACCATACCGGGCTTGGAGGCGACGATCGCCATGCCAAACGCCAAAGAGGTGATGCAGAATTAGCCCCAAAGAGGTCACTAAGGTAAAGGTCGTTCCCAACCAGAGCGTATGGGCAATACACCAAATCACCTGTCCCACCATTTGAGGATGGCGCGTCACGCGAATGATCCCCGTTTCGTATAAGTGCACCTGGGGTTTTTGAACCGCCGCAATTTCCAGCAGGTTAAACGTAGCGGGATAGAGAAAAATAAACGAAATAGCCGATAAAATCCAAACCGTTGCGCCAATGCCAGGAACCCCCTGCACATTCCACAGTCGCGCCCCGTCGTAACGATGGTTGAAAAAATAAATAATCAAACTGGTAGCGAGCGGCAAACTCACGAGGGCAAACAGCACCCGGTATAATCGCGCACCGATCACCTTTTCGCCAACGGGGCGCAATGCTGCCAACCCACTATGGGCGATCGCAAACCCTAGCAACAGTCCCAAAATCACAAAATGACTCGGCGTCAACCAATTAAACATCATGACAAACCATCCAATCCCTGCTGAACACGGCGATTACTGCCCATCACCAATTTAAAGCCCGCGTAATTGTGCGGGCTTTAAAGCATACGTCTGGTTTTAGCACTAGGACAGCCGCGATATCAACCGCTAAGCTCTAGAAGATCTATGGCTGGTACATCTGTGCCGAGATTCCCTGCTGTTGAAGTTCGTTAATTAGTTCCTGGGCGCGATCGGCAGAACTAAAGGCTCCCAATTGCACCTGCGCCCCACTATCAAAGTTACGCACGTAGGCATCACCCACCACCGCTTGAGCATCCTCTAAACTGCGATCGCCACTGTAGTCTGTTACAACGTAGAAATACTCTCCGGAGGCATCAGAATTCGCTACAGGCGCAGAGGAGGATGGTGCAGGCTCTACGTAGGCCGGAGCCGCAGCAACAGGCTCAGGTTCTACAGCCGGGGCAACATCTGGAACACTCGCTTCGACAGCAGGTGGAGCCACAGCAGGAGCCGGATCAGCCGACCATGAATTTCCAGGTAACTCAGTAGTCGAAATAATCGATGGAGCAGAGGCGATCGCCCCAATAGGAGTCACACTTAATGAATTCACACCAGCTTGCTCCTCGGCGCTAGATGGAGACGCAGACGGCTTTGGCGAAGGATTGGATGCCATGGGGGGAATCAGAGACGATCGACCGCGAATCGTACTCAACGTCTCCAGATTTAAGTTCACAAACTCATCCGCAGACAGGTCTGGATAGGGGTGAAGGTTAGATTGCTCAGAGGGATCGGTAGGCTGAACCGTTGAACTGGATGCATCATCGCTGCGGCGTTGGAACAACTGCCCCCAGGTTTCAAATCCCAGCATTGAAGGATTCACTATTAGGAAGCCGAGCATAGCACTCGCAACCAAGAACAGAAGCAACAGACCCACACCTAAGGGCGTGAGAAGACCATCAATTAAGCGATCGCCCGATTCCTCATAATCAGACTCAACGGACTCATCCGCTAAACTGCGTAGTAAATGTTCCGACGATTCTAAGTAATCCTCCGGCAAGGACGAGGTTACCTCTGGCGCAAAGGACGGAGATTGAAGACCGGGAGCGATCGCCACCGTATCAGCCTCGTCCCAAGGGGAAGGAATCGGATCAGAAGACGAAGTAGGGGCTAGCGAGGCCGTGGGTAGCAGTGCCTTTGGATCAGCCGATTGCAGCGTGGGTGATTCATTAGCAGGAGAACAAGTGGGCGATCGCCGCCCAGGATGCAAGCGTCGCTGGACAAGCCGATGCCTGCGGTAGCGAGCAAGCTCTTCTTCGACTTGAATGTCTAAACTGGCTAGCACCGCTTGAAGTGCAGACTCATTGGATGAAGACGATGTGGTCGTTCGCGATACTGATTGTCCAACCATTTGGATATTCCTGGTATGGTCTCTGTCTAGTGCGGCCATTACCGCAGTACAACGCTGTCATGCAGAGTCATTAAGCCATCGAACCTAACACCTGTACAATTGCGATGGAATGCCCTGAACACCCTACTACATACGCTAAACCTGAGGTAAACTAGTGCCGATTGGCATGAACACACGGTACAGGTGCAGCCCATCAGTCTTAGCGCCCATCATTATAGCTCCATGCCTTCAGTTATGACTCTACTGATGGATAAATATCTAAAAATTAACAAAAAAATTCACTATCCCTAGCGTTTCACCGCCTATGCGGTCATGCCTATGACCTCCTTTCAACCGCTCAATGGCATTCTCCACTCATTAGAGCAAAACCAAAGTAACTGGCGATCGCGCAAGCAGTTTAACGCCCTGGTTCTGTGCTGGCCGCAGGTTGTGGGTGCTGTCGTAGCGGCTCAAACTCGCCCCATTGCGCTTCAACGAGGCACGCTCATCGTAGCAACCTCCAGCGCGGCTTGGGCGCAAAACCTAGCCTTTGAGCGTCAGATTCTGCTCCAAAAGCTAAAACAAAAGCTCAAGGGGATCGTTCTCCCAGACGAGTTAGTAGATATCCGCTTTTCCACAACCCACTGGGCTTCGCGATCGCCAACCTCAGACGTAAGCCCCCTCGATTCTGCACAGGTTTGGCAAGGACACCCAAGCTATCTGCCTCCCCATCAATCCAGATCCGTTCAGCCCCCCCCTACGGATCAGCCAACGGAACCTCCTAGAGAACCCAAGGCCGCCTTTCAGCAGTGGGCGGCCCATATTCAAGAGCGATCGCGGCATCTGCCGCTTTGTCCCCAGTGCCAGTGTCCAACCCCGCAAGGGGAATTAGACCGTTGGTCAATGTGCGCCCTATGCGCCCCTAAACACTGGATGCGATCACCCCATCCATAAATTCATACACCCAATCCATCTCAACCCCGATCAAAGGATCTAAAGCCATCACTTCGAGCTTCTGATATTAGCCTCTGATATTGGCCAAGGAACAACCATGGCACAAAATCAAGCCTATGACTAAATTAATAAGCACAAATACTTATTAAAAACACCCTTTTCAACCGTAAGTTTCGGCAAGAATAGGGACCCTGTAGCCCAAACTCCAGTCACATCAAGGATCTTGAACTCTTCTTTCACGAAGATCGAGAAAAGTACATCCTAAATTTAGGATTGCGCTACGTATTTCCCCGTTGCCATGGGCGATCGCTGTACTCCTATTCAACCATTCCAATTGGGGATCACGGAGAAAGCAAGGTTCTCCTAAGCTATGAACCTCAGTACCGTCGGAACTTCTACTAGCACCTTTATCCCCTACATTGCTGTAGAGGTCTTTGGAGCCCTAGCAGTAAATAAAAATGAAAAAGGTGGATCCTATCAACATTTGATCTGTATCTAAGAATACAAAGAACCATTGAAATATTAAGTCTAAAAACCGTCAAAGAAATTCTTCACCGGATCTTTTTCTATTGATCCCCAATGGCTTAGTCGAAAAAACAGCGGTTTTAGCCTTTGATCCCCACAAAAACAAAACATCCGTTTTTACTGTTTCTAATTCTTAATGAGATTATAAAGAGAATCTAAACTTTTGTTTTGCAGAAAAGTGCTGAAAAGCCTTGGTAAGCAATGGTTTTATAGCTTTTAATCAGCTTCTATCGCTTCGGGAAAAAGATGAGAATAGAAGTGCAGAATTTAACGCCCAGCACGCCGCCATGAGAAACTCATCCCTTGCTATATCCGCCTGCCGTCACTGCCAACATTACGCTACAGAAGGGCGTCGAGGGGGTCACTGTAAGCAGTTGGGTGCTCATGTGCAAGGAGGTTGGAAGGCTTGTTGCTTGGCGATCCCACCCTTTGCACCGACTTGGGAAGACTCTACGGGGATCAATGACGATACTGTTCCTGCTTGGTTGCCCGATCTGTCTAATATTCCAACCGTAGCGGTTGCCAGTTGTGACAGCGTTACCGTTGCTGAGAGTCCCTATCGTGCACAAAATTCTGCTCTATGGAAGACGGTTTCGGTAGGTGAAACCGTTTCTGCATAGTCCGTTAAGTTCCGTTAAGTCCTTAACGCTCATTTTCCAATGACTTCCGGCTGTCCTTAAGATTTAGAGACTGAAGATACTGAATAAGACCCGATAGTTTTGAGTAAAGCGTGGTAGCAGCGGCAATGATCCAGCTACAACGCTTTATTTTATGGCGATCGCTCCGCTCCTAAATTGATGCGGGGATCAGCCTTGTATCCGCTAATGAACATCTATAAAAGTTAGACGATGTTTTTCTTAAGTTTTGCTTTACAATCTTTCCAATGGCTCGTCTGGGCTGCCGTCATACATTAGCTACCGCCGCGATATTGCCGCAAAATCCGGATATGAGCCTGTCCGTATTCGGAATGATCCCAGAGTTTCTGAGTCGAGCCTGTTCGCGATCGCCCACCTTTGCCGTGTTACCGAGCCTAGCCTATGAGTATTGGATATCTCGCCCTAGTCCTTCATGCCCATCTTCCCTTTGTCCGGCATCCAGAGAGCAATTACGTTCTAGAGGAAGAGTGGCTTTACGAGGCGATCACCGAAACCTACATACCGCTCTTGCGCGTATTCGAAGGTCTGAAGCAAGACGGCATTGATTTCAAAATGACGATGAGCATGACGCCGCCCTTGGTGTCCATGCTCCGCGATCCCCTCCTCCAAGAACGCTACGATGCTCACCTGGCTCAGCTTGAAGAGCTCGTTGAGATGGAATTGGAACGCAATCAACATAATGGACATCTTCGCTACCTAGCCGAGCACTACGCTAGCGAGTTTAGCGCTGTCCGCGAACTTTGGGAGCGCTACAACGGCGATTTAGTCAGTGCGTTTAAGCAATTCCTAGATAGCAATAACCTTGACATTATTACCTGCGGCGCAACCCACGGATACTTGCCACTGATGAAAATGTATCCTCAAGCCGTATGGGCTCAGCTTGAGGTGGCCTGCGATCACTACGAAGAAGTCTTTGGACGTCGTCCAACCGGAATTTGGCTGCCAGAGTGTGCCTACTACGAAGGTCTAGAGCGCATGCTAGCCGATGTCGGCCTTCGCTATTTTATTACCGATAGTCACGGCATCCTCTACGCCCGTCCTCGTCCTCGATTTGGAACCTATGCCCCCATCTTTACGGAAACTGGCGTTGCAGCGTTCGGTCGGGATCACGAATCTTCGCAGCAGGTTTGGTCGTCTGAGGTGGGCTATCCAGGTGCCGCTGAGTATCGCGAATTCTACCGTGATTTGGGATGGGATGCCGAATACGAGTACATCAAGCCCTACATCATGCCAAATGGGCAGCGCAAGAATACGGGGATCAAGTATCACAAAATTACAGGTAAGGGGCTAGGGCTTAGCGATAAGGAATGGTATGACCCCTACTGGGCACGGGAAAAGGCGGCGGAACATGCCGGAAACTTTATGTTCAACCGGACGCAGCAGATCCAGCACCTATACGGCATTATGCAGCGCCCCCCCATTGTGCTTTCCCCCTATGATGCGGAACTGTTCGGGCACTGGTGGTATGAGGGGCCGTGGTTTATTGACTACCTCTTCCGCAAAACCTGGCACGACCAAGGGGTGTACTCGATGACCCACCTCGCCGATTACCTCCGCAACCACACAACCCAGCAGGTTTGCCATCCCTCCCAGTCAAGCTGGGGGTATCGTGGGTTCCACGAGTACTGGCTGAATGAAACCAATACCTGGATTTATCCTCATCTCCACAAAGCTGCAGAGCGCATGATTGAGTTATCTCGGCGTGAACCTGTGGATGAACTAGAGTGGCGAGCGTTAAATCAGGCGGCTCGTGAGGTGCTGCTGGCGCAGTCCTCCGATTGGGCATTTATCATGCGAACCGGAACGATGGTGCCCTATGCGGTTCGACGGACGCGATCGCACCTGATGCGCTTCAACAAACTCTGGGAAGACATCAACGCTGAAAAGATCGATTCGGGCTGGCTGGAGAAGGTAGAGGCAATCGACAATATTTTCCCCAATATCAACTACCGTTCCTACCGACCGCTGTAGCCTCGGAACTTAATACGGTCTGCCAACGACAAAGACTAGTACAGAGACTCCTTGTAAGGATGGCGGGGGATGATCCAATAGATCAGCCCCGTTTTTTAGTTGGCACAGCTTAAGCAACAAGCCTTTAGCAGCATAGTTACGACGATCGTTCAGGCACATAGCCCAGAGGGGAATTAATGACAGGACTGTTTTGAAAGGACAATTTATCTATATCCTTGAAATCTGAAGGTATGTCGCTTTGCTTAACCGCAACCTGACGATTGTTCAATCTCCTAGTCACTAGCGCTGAATCTGAACCTGTGATTTCCAACTATATATTTGAGTTTGGGGCAATAGCTGGGGCGATCGCCCTTCCCAAGATCAACCCCCATGTTTTCATCGTTGCCCAACTAACGCCCCTCCTCGGAGACATCCGCGTTGATATTGCAGTGCTCGTTCTAATGCTGGCGCTATCGGCCTTCTTTTCCGGCTCAGAGACTGCAATTACCGCCCTAGACAATCTCAAGCTTCGAGCCTTAATTCAAGATCAAGGCGATCCCAGCGGCATTTTTCGGCTTGTCCTCGAAAAACGCGCCCGTTTTATCACCACCCTGCTGATTGGCAATAACCTGGTCAACAACTTTTCCGCCATTCTCACCAGTAATTTATTCGCAATCTGGTTTGGGAGCGCAGGGGTCGGAATTGCCACCGCCGTGGTCACCTTCTTATTGCTGATTTTTGGAGAGATTACGCCAAAATCTCTAGCGATAAACAATGTAATGCCGACTTTCCAGATTGTAGTTCGCCCCATCTACTGGTTTTCCCAAATTTTGTCTTGGTGTGGCATTATCTACCTCTTAGAATCAATTTCTCAATTTATGATTCGGCTATTGCAAGGCAATGTGGTTCAGCCCAGCGAATCCATTCGAGATCTACAGCTCATGATCGATGTCCTGGGTGGCAAAGGTCAGCTTGACCTGGATAAGCGGCAACTTTTAGATAAAGCCCTCCATCTCGATCAGGTGAAAGCGCGAGACGTCCTCAAACCTCGAGTAGACATGCGCACCATTTCCCATGAGGCCAGCCTGCAAGACTTAATCGATCTGTGTTTGGAAACCGGATACTCTCGGATTCCGGTGCAGGAAGAATCCAAGGATGAAATTGTGGGTATTGTCCACATTAAGCGAGCATTGCAGGAACTCCGTCACCTCCAGCAAGAGGAGCAGTCCGACGGAAAGGTTGTTCTGGCGATGGAACCACCGTTTTACGTACCGGAAACCAAGCGAGTCGCAGACTTGCTGAAGGAAATGTTGCAGCAGCGTCTACACATTGCCATTGTGGTGGATGAGTACGGCGGCACAGTGGGATTGCTAACCCTAGAAGACATTCTAGAAGAGCTAGTTGGTGATATTTATGACGAAAGCGACTATCCATCGCGCAGTCGCAGTCGGCGATCGCTCCGTTCAGAGCGAAGTGGCCGTTCATCATCTCGCTAGGTTCTAGGCTTAATGTCATAGAGCAGGAACGATGTAGTATACTTCTGCGAGTCTTGGTTGGATGGTTGTGGGGGGAAGACAAAAATGATCAGTCAGATGACCGAACAAATGCCCAAATCACCGTTGGAAACCGCTAGCGTTTTGGGATTGCCGCTGCACCTTGCATCGAATTATGCTGCGTGGATTGCAGAGCGCATTCAACACCAACAAGGTGCCCACATCGTCACGTTAAACGCAGAAATGGCGATGCAGGCAGAAACGGATGCAGCATTGGCTAACATCATTCATCAGGCCGAACTGGTAGTGCCCGACGGTGCGGGTGTTGTGCTTTACTTGCGGCTCCGGGGTAAGAAGATTGAGCGTTGCCCTGGTATTGAACTTGCGGAAGCCGTTTTACAGCGGCTACCAAGCCTGGGCGATCGCCCCAGTCCCGATGGTTCCCAAGCATCCGTTTTCTTCTTTGGTGGCGCTCCGGGGGTAACGGCCACGGCAGCGGAAATTTGGCAACAGCGAGTACCGGGATTGGCGATCGCCGGAACCCAGCACGGTTACATATCCGAAGACGAACAGCAAGACCTGCTCAAGATGCTGCAAGCCCTTCAGCCTAGCGTCATTCTGGTCGGCTTAGGTGTCCCTCGTCAGGAGTTTTGGATCGCCCAACATCGCCACCTCTGTCCCCAATCGATTTGGATTGGCGTCGGTGGCAGCTTCGATATCTGGGCAGGAACCAAGGAGCGTGCCCCAGAATGGTTGCGGAATAATCACCTGGAATGGAGCTACCGCTTGTATAAAGAGCCTTGGCGTTGGCGACGGATGCTGGCCTTGCCCCAGTTTGCGTGGCGATCGCTCCGCCATTCGTGAAGAAGTCAAAACCCCTAGGTTCAAGCGTTAAAGCTTAATGATTTAATGGCAAGTATGCGCCGCTACCTATTTCGACCTGAGCCTATATAAGTCTATGGTTCAACGCCCCCCTGATCGTGATGCGATCGCCTCGTCGGAATCGACCTCAACCGCCAATTCCGCTACGCCCCCATCCCAGTCTCCCCGTCGGGAAGTGCTAGTTAGCCTGGAACAGGTGACAAAGGTGTATCCCAATGGCGCAAGTCCACTGCATGACGTAAATCTGCACATCCGCCGGGGCGACTTTATTTTTATTACGGGGGCATCGGGAGCAGGTAAGTCCACACTACTAAAGCTGCTGTACGGGGAAGAACGTCCCACCCGTGGTCATGTATTTGTGAATAACCAAGACATTTCTGGTCTTCGGGGAAATCGTCTTTCGATGCTGCGGCGGAAGATTGGGGTCGTCTTCCAAGATTACAAGCTGATTCCCCGGCGCACCGTTTCGGAAAACGTGGCCTTTGTGCTGTGGGCACAAGGGTTCACCCGCAAAGAAATTTATCGTCGCCTATTGCCCACCCTCCGCATGGTCGGCCTTCAGGACAAGGCCAACTGCTTTCCAGACGAGCTATCGGGAGGGGAACAACAGCGGGTTAGCATTGCACGGGCGATCGTGGGTACACCTCCTCTCCTGTTGGCGGATGAACCTACGGGAAATTTGGATCCCGATAACTCCTGGCAAATTGTCAAAATCTTGAAAAAGCTGAACTCCATTGGCATTACGGTGATTGTCACAACCCATGATGAACATCTGGTGCGGCAGTCCAAGGAAACGGTGATGCAGCTTCGCAATGGGCATCTGTATCCGGTGCGGCGTTAGGGGATGCGCTTGGGCGATCGCACGCTATACAGACGTTCCCTTACATCGTTTCTGGAATACCTTGAACACAGGACACCCTACATCTAGCGCTTTTAATCAGTTTTGTTGGACATTTAGTAAATATCTGGGGTCATATCGGACAAGATTGCGTATAATTCAACAAATTCAGCTCACTCCCTGATCCTGGATCTTTGCGTAGAAATAGGCTTTAATGAGAGTCAGACTGGATAGTATGTTTGTATTGGTTCGCGATACGTGTATATCAAACAGGTCGAGCTATCCCATTTCAAATCCTTTGGCGGCACCACTGCCGTACCGCTGTTGCCTGGATTCACGGTCATCTCTGGACCGAACGGATCGGGTAAATCCAACATTCTGGATGCCCTGCTGTTTGCCCTAGGGTTATCCAGTTCCAAAGGGATGCGTGCTGAACGGCTGCCCGACTTGGTGAATCAATCCCACAGTCGCTCCCGTTCCACCGTGGAAGCCAGTGTGACGGTTACCTTTGACGTTGAGGATAACCTCTTCCAAGACGACGACGATGACCTGTTGGCGATCGCCCCCAATGGCAGCGGTCACAACGGCAACGGGCATTCTGAAAACGGCCACAACGGCAACGGCAATGGGAACTCTGAAAACGGTCACGCCATCATTCGTGACATTAACGAAGCCGAGCTAAACGCCGCCGTGGAAGCCCTTGCCACGGAATGGAAGGTTACCCGCAAGCTGCGAGTTACGCCCCAAGGCACCTACACCTCAAACTACTTTGTAAACGACCAACCCTGCACCCTGACCGAACTCCACGAACAGCTTCAGAAGTTTCATGTCTACCCCGAAGGCTATAACGTCGTGCTCCAGGGGGACGTCACCAGCATTATTTCCATGAATGCTCGCGAGCGGCGCGAAATTATTGACGAGCTAGCGGGTGTAGCGGCCTTCGATCGCAAAATTACCCAAGCCAAAGATAAGCTGGACGCGGTTAAAGACCGGGAAGAGCGATTTCGCATTGTAGAACGAGAATTAATAGAACAGCGCGATCGCCTTGCCCAAGACCGGATTAAGGCCGAAAAATATCAACAGCTCCGAGCCGAATTCCAGGACAAAAGCCAGTGGAAAGCTGTCCTGGTCTGGCGATCGCACCAACGCCAAGTTCAGGATTTACAAACGGCTATTGCGGAGGGCGATCGCCAACAGGTGGAGCTAACCGAGCGACGGACAGCCCTTTCTGACGAAATCCAGCAGGCCGCGATCGTCCTCGATGAACTCAACCAGCGGGTCAAAGCCCTGGGCGAAGAAGAGCAGCTTGCCGTCCAAGCGACCCTCGCCACACGGGAAGCCGAACTGCGCCAACTCCAGCGTCAAGAGCAGGATTTAGCGACAGCCGGGGAAGAAACCGCCGCCAACTTGGGGAAAACCCAGCGGGAAATTCAGGAACATCTGCATGCCCTAGAACAGATTGCGACTGAACAGCAGCACCTGGATGCCAATCAACTAGCCAGCCTCCGTCGCGCCCGGGATGAAGCCCAGCATGCCTTAGATCAAAGCCGGGAAGCCGCAAACGCGATCGCCTCGGCCTCGGAAGCCTGGGTGCAGGAGCAAACGGCCCTCCGTCACCACATTGACGAACTTCAAGCCACCCTCGATCCCCAGCGCACCGAGCAAGCTGCTCTTCAGGAGCGGGTGCATCAGCTTCAAACCAAACTCAGCGATCAGCAGACCAATTTGGAGGCGATCGCCACCGAGCAGGCTACCCAAACCAAAGCGTTTCAGTCTGTAGAGCAGGCTCACCAAGCGGCGATCGCCCAGGTGCAGTCTCTCCATTCCGAACTGGCCGAGGAAGAACGAGAGTATCAAATTCAGCAAGACACCCACGCCCGACTGCTCCGGGAACAGCAGGAAAAGCAGCGTCAACTCGATCGCCTTGAAGCCCAAACCCAGGCCGTGAAGGAAGCCCAAGGAACCGGAGCATCGCAGGTGATTTTGCAGGCAGGATTGTCCGGGGTCTGCGGTCTAGTGGCGCAGTTGGGACGGGTTGATCCCCAGTACCAGCTTGCCCTCGAAATCGCGGCAGGTGCCCGGTTAGGTCACTTAGTCGTCGAGGATGACCTCGTCGCGGCGGCAGGCATCGAACTGTTGAAACGGCAACGAGCCGGACGCGCCACCTTTCTCCCCCTCAACAAAATTCGAGTTCCGAAGTTGTCCTTCCTCTCCCTATGGGAACGTCCCAAAGGATTTATCGAGTATGCCTGCAACCTGATCGACTGCGACGATCGCTATCGAGATGTGTTCGTCTACGTGTTTGGCAATACGGTAGTATTCAGCACCCTCGCCGATGCGCGCCCCCACATGGGGGATTACCGAATCGTCACCCTAGAAGGAGAACTATTGGAATCCAGCGGTGCCATGACGGGCGGAAGCATCAGCCGTTCCCAGTCCTCCCTCCGATTTGGGGTAGTTGACCCCGGCGAATCCACTGAAGCCATTGCCCTGCGCGATCGCCTTCAAGAAATTGAAAGCCTTCTGGCACGGGTTCAAGTCAAAATGCGGCAGTTGGGCGACAGCGTCAAAGCCAAGACCCATGCCCTTACCGATGCTCGCCAACAGCACCGAGAACTCCAGCTTCAACTCGACCAACTTCAGCGTCAGTTAGCCGCGCTCACCGTCCAAGAAGGTCAGCTTCGTCAGCAGATTACCCGCCATACGGAGGAACTGACCCAAGCCCAGAACCGGTTACGGACACTCACCACCTCCATTCCTCACCAGGAAGCCGAACTCCAGCAGCAGCGGCAAGCCCTCGATGCCTTGGAAGAGTCCCAAGCCCATTCTGAATGGCAGCAGGCACAGGCCAAGATTCGGGCACTGGAAACAGCGCTCAACGAATGCCAACTGGCGGTTCGAGCCGCAGAACAACGCCTCCAAGACTTAGATACCCAAAAGCAGCGGCTCCAGGACAAAATTGAGCAACTCCAACTCCGAGTCCAGGAATACCGCGCCCAGCAAACCACCCAACTCAACCGCCGCACAGCGATCGCCACCCAAACGACAGCGATCAACCAAGACATCGAGCAACTGCGGGTCACGCTAGCTTCTCTGGAACAAAATCTGGCTGCCGAGAAGCAAGAACGCGATCGCGCCGAACGTCGATTGCGCGATCGCCAAGCCCTTCAACAAGAACTGGATTGGAACCTGCAAAAGCTTCAGGAAACTCAGCAAGAAAAGCGACAAACCTTAGTCGCCCTGCGAGAACAGCTAGAAACCCAGCAGCAGGAATTACCCGATCCTTTACCCGACATTCCGGCAGATCTAGGGTTAGAACAATTGCAGCAACAGTTGCGATCGCTGCAAAAGCGCATCCAGGCCATGGAACCTGTGAATATGCTGGCGCTGGAAGAGTACGATCGCACCCAGGCTCGTCTTGAAGAACTCTCCCAGAAACTAGAAACCCTCGAAGAAGAGCGCACCGAACTCCTCCTCCGCATCGAAAACTTCACCACCCTCCGCCAACGCGCCTTCCGCGAAGCCTTTGATGCCGTTAACATCAACTTCCAAGCCATTTTTGCCGAACTATCCGATGGCGACGGCTATCTGCAACTGGAAGACGAAGACGATCCCTTTGCCGGAGGCTTGAACCTCGTTGCCCATCCCAAGGGGAAACCCGTACAGCGACTAGCGTCCATGTCTGGAGGTGAAAAGTCCCTGACTGCGCTGAGCTTTATCTTCGCCCTCCAGCGCTATCGCCCCTCGCCGTTCTACGCCTTTGATGAGGTCGATATGTTCCTGGATGGTGCAAACGTGGAACGGCTGTCCCGCATGATTAAGCACCAGTCCCAGCAAGCCCAGTTCATTGTGGTAAGCTTGCGACGTCCCATGATTGAATCCGCCGAACGCACCATTGGAGTCACCCAAGCACGGGGAGCCTACACCCAGGTTTTGGGACTCAACCTTCAATCCCAATAAGGGGTTTTGAGGTTCTCTAATCGGGTCAGTTGTGTTATCCGCCCTTGTCTCTACTACAATCGGTGACTGTTAATGTAGAGTAGAACGAAAAAGTGTTGACATCTCGACTAAATTCGAGATCAGGATTGCAGATGACATTTGAACACTCTTGCCAACGAGCAGATATTCTCGGAACTCAAATTATCACTCGCGACACCGGAAAGCGTCTGGGCGTTGTGAGTCAGCTCTGGGTCGATATTGACCGCCGCGAAGTTGTGGCCATTGGCCTGCGGGAAAGTATGCTTTCTGGAGTTCTATCGAATACGCAAGAGTTGATGTTGCTAAGCAACGTTCGCCAATTTGGAGATGTCATCTTAGTGGATGATGACTCCGTGATTGAAGAAACGCTGAATATCGACGGCTACAGTAGCCTCATCAACTGCGAGGTCGTTACCGAAGCTGGAGACTTACTCGGCAAAGTGCGCGGCTTCAAATTCAACGTCAACACAGGGAAAGTGGAAGCCATTGTGATTGCCTCCTTCGGGATTCCCCTCATTCCCGACCAGGTAATCAGCACCTATGAACTATCGATGGATGAGGTCGTCAGCAGCGGCCCCGATCGCCTGATTGTGTTTGAAGGCGCAGAAGAGAAGCTCGTTCAGCTCACGGTTGGTATCCTGGAACGCTTAGGAATTGGGCGATCGCCTTGGGATCGCGAAGACGACTACTACGTGATGCCCACCTCCAGCACCAATCAGTTGGGCACCGGAATTCCTGCCGCAGAACCCCTCCGCCGAGAGGCCGCCCCCGCCGCCCAGGAAGCCACCTGGGACGCAGACAACTGGAGCGAAGCCCGTCAGCCCCTCGTCGAGGAAGCCTTAGCCGAAGAATCCAACTGGGACGACGACGATCGCTACGAGTACGAACCGATCACCTACAACGAACCTCCCCGTCAGGAAATGCGCCAGTACGCTGAACCGCAGTATGTTGAGGAAGATGTAACGCGGGATGCCTGGGAAGACGATGAGAATCCCCAACCCTACAGTCCGCCGAAGCTCAACCTCCCCAATCGGGAAACAGTAGCGGAGTACGAAGAAGAAACCGACTACTAATATCAACGCTGCTTCACTGCTCACTAAAACCAACCCTGCTTTTGGCGCGGCGCGAGCGCCGCGCCAAAAGCATATCGTGGGTTTTTCGCCCAACAGGATACAAGGCTCTTAAGGGAAACGGACATGCAAACGCGTGCGATCGCCCCTCTCACAGTGCGTGGGGTTACCTTTGATTGGGGAACACGAACTTACCTAATGGGAGTTCTCAACGTCACCCCTGACAGCTTTAGCGATGGCGGTCAATTTAATACGATCGAACGGGCGATCGCCCAAGCCCATTATCTTGTGGAATCCGGAGCCGATATTCTCGATATTGGCGGTCAGTCCACCCGTCCCCAAGCGGAGGATGTCTCAGAAGAGGAAGAAATGGCACGGGTGATTCCGGTGATTCAGGGAATCCGCACTGGCTACGGCAACCATCCGCCTCTTACGACGCCCATCTCCATCGATACCACCAAAGCCTCAGTTGCGCGGGAGGCGATCGCTGCTGGAGCCGATATCGTCAACGACATTTCCGGGGCAACCTTTGATGCCCAAATGCTTGCCACCGTTGCAGAACTCGGCGTTCCCCTGATCCTGATGCACCTTCGGGGAACACCCAAAACCATGCAGCAACTCACAGATTACGACGATGTTGTTGCTGATGTCCGAGAGTTTCTGCATCAGCGACTCCAGTCTGCACTGGCGATCGGCATTCCCAAATCACACCTCATCATCGATCCAGGGATCGGTTTTGCCAAAACCGTAGACCAAAATCTTGAACTGTTGCGTCGTACTGCTGACCTACGATCGCTCAGCGTCCCCGTTCTCATTGGCACTTCACGCAAAAGCTTTATTGGGCATATCCTGAATCAGCCCGACCCCAACCAGCGAGTTTGGGGAACCGCCGCTTCCTGCTGTGCCGCGATCGCCCATCACGCCGATATTCTTCGAGTTCACGACGTTGCCCAAATGCGGGATGTCAGCCGCGTTGCCGATGCCATTTGGCGATCGCCCTAACCCTCGAATTCTAGCCCTACTGCCACGGATGGCGGGATGCCAGTTCGTCCGGTGATGAATGGGGAACCACGTTGTCTAATCGTCTCCGAATTCGATCCAGCTTATCTGTTGAATCCACAGCCGATCGCGGCGCAGGCAACTCCGTATCCGGCCAGGACGGTAAATCGCTACATGGGCACGATACAGAATCTGCTGCATTACCTAAAACAATCATCGGTACAGGCATATCGCACCGCGCACAGGACACCACATCCCAGCTTGGGCTTAATAGCTCAGCAATGGTTTGTCGAGTTCCCTCTAGATAACAATCTCCGGATTCTGAACGCAGAATATAGTTCCAACAACGCTCAAACGAGTCGCTGTAGCGATTGCCTTGAAATACAGGCTCAGGCAAAAGCGATTCTTCCCCATTCTTTAGCAAAACGCGCTTCCCCAGTTGGAACCAGTAAGCTAAATATTGTCTAACGTGCTCTGGAGAGGCCATAACCTTAAATTCTCATAAATTTGCTACATGATGAAAAACGAATGCGCGATCGCAAGAATCCACGCCTACCCTTGCAGCGCTAGAACATCAAACAATAGCCGAGCACTAATCAGAAATGATGCAACGAAGCGTAAAAGCCTAACCTAGATTAGCAAACAACACTATGGCGAAAATGAGCAAACCCAAACCTTAACCTCCTCTCTTCGTGTTTTACCGGAAGTCGGAGGGGTAAACCGTATGCCCTGTCTCGCCTACTGAAGACTCTTAAAGCATTGTGACGTACTCCCGACACCGATGCAAACATACGGTGCGGGCTTCTCCCACCGG
>JACYMB010000382.1 GCA_015272205.1 Synechococcales cyanobacterium T60_A2020_003
CTCCGCTTTTCAAGATCTGCGACCGCTTCGATCGCCTCTAACAACGCACGAGCCGCCACAACTTCGGTGTATCCGCGCCGTTGGGCAATGCGAATGGCCGCTTCATCGGCCTCCAGTTCCCGTCGTGAACTTCGCTGCGATCGCACAATTTGCAGCCCAGCTAGAGCCGTCAATCCCCCCGCCACCAAAGCTCCTACCAAGTCTGCTTGGGACAGTTCTACCACCGTTCCCAATACACCTGCCAACGCTGCCCCCTGATATACGTCAACCTTGAGCCACTGCACCCCGTTCAGCCACGACACTGTTCTCAGCAGCAATACATCCCGCTGAGAGCGAGACAAGGTTCCCCATAGGTCAAAATTAATAAAAATTGGGCGAGATTGTGCCCACGGCTTCGGTAACGCGGCCTCAATGACAGCGGGCTGTTCTGGCTTACTAGCCACCTTACACAGCATCCGACCCGAAGCAGGCATGAGATCCATCAGATGCAAAAGTTCAGAGTCAGGATTGATCATAAGGATGCTCAGAGAAACTGCAAGCTGTTGGTCAGCGTCGAAAACGCAGCCGGAACCTCTTCGGCGGAAACTGCTGTTGCGGCTACTAGCAATACTGTAATTCCTTTCTCAGTTTGAAGCGCTAAAAGTTCGCCCCCCACGGGTTGCGCGACTCCGCCCAGGGTTAACTGCCCCGTCCAGGAAATCTGAACACCCCCTGGCACTGATCGATAGGGGGTGGCCTGAAACCCTTCGCCTCGACTAAAGATACCTTGGGCAACCTGGGCTAAGGCGGCATCGCTGAGGGGGCGATCAAACGAATTTTGCACTTGAGGCACGGTGACAACGGTGTAAGCGAGATGACCGTCCGGTGCTTCAATCAGCGGTGAGTTGCCGATCGAGGTAACGCCATATCCCTCTAAGATCCCAATCTGATAGTTATCTTGGGTATCGACAAAGTGTCCATCTAGGGGAATGGATGCCGTAGTTTGGTTGATTTTCTGAAGTTCGGCCGAGTTGGAGGCCGAAGACGCCGCGTTAGGATTGGCGGGCGGTGTACCGGGAATCCTAACGGCAGGAAGATTTTGGGATTCCTCAGACACGGTGGTGGCGATCGCCCCTGACGCTAGAGATGCCTGCACAGGCGTAACAATCCAAATATGACGACCCCATAGCGCAATGACAAGCGCTGTGAGGATCAGCAACCCCAGCAACCAGAGGCGATTTCTCTTCATCCCGGTACCCTACTGGACAGCGTAACCAACGGTGATCCTGTTCCCTGCAGGCTGACCATACGTAGCCTTGAACCCTCAATAACCTGTAGCTATCGTACCAGTAGATGTTGGGTTGGCATCATCCGTCAATGTCTAAACAGTGGGATGGGCAAACCCTCAGGTTTAGTTACCGGAGTCTGCCTATACGCAAAAGGACTCTACACACCGTGTGAATAGTTCCACCCCGACACTCAACGCTGTTTCGTCAAAATCAAACCGAGGATGGTGATGGGGATAGGCCAAATCGAGGGACGGATTTGCGGCACCCAGGAAAAAGTAGCAGCCGGGTACTTCCTGCAAGAAGAAAGACATATCCTCACCCCCCATCGTCTGACACTCTGGCACCACGCCAGCAGCGGTTTCGATGACCTGCTCCGCGACGGATCGCACCAAATTTGCGATCGCCTCATTGTTGATCAACGGCGGATACAGTTGCCAATAGTCCAAATCGTAGTGCGCCCCGTAGGTTTGGCATACACCCGCGACGATTTGTTCAAACCGTTCCTGGAAGAATCCATCCAGAGAGGGATCAAAATAACGAATTGTACCTGTTAGCTCGGCAGAGTTCGCAATCACGTTATTGGCTTTACCTGCGTGAAAACTTCCTACGGTAACCACCCCCGATTTAAGGGGATCAACATTCCGCGACACGATCGTTTGTAGGGCATTCACCACCTGGGATGCAACGACGATAGAATCTACGGTTTGGTGAGGCATTGCGCCGTGGCCTCCCTTTCCGCGAATTTTGAGTTCAAAGAGTTCGACTGCCGCCATCATGGGGCCACTGCGAATGCCGACGGTTCCCAAGGGCAGATTATTCCACAGGTGTAGACCAATCACGGCATCCACGTCCGGATTACGCAGTGCCCCCGCGTCAATCATCGGCTTCGCACCACCGGGGCCTTCTTCGGCAGGCTGAAAGATGATCTTAACGGTGCCCGCAAAGTTGGAACGGTGGGTCGCCAAGTAGTAGGCCGTACCCAGGGCGATCGCCACATGACCATCATGACCGCAGGCGTGCATCAAACCATCCCGAAGCGAACGGTAGGCCACCTGATTTTCTTCCTGAATCGGGAGGGCATCCATATCAGCTCGAATTGCCAACACGGGGCCAGGGCGATCGCCCTCAATCACCGCAACAATACCCGTCTCTGCCACTTCGGCTTGGTACGGAATCTGCCACTCTTTTAGCTTTTCGATAATAAAAATGGCCGTTTGCTGTTCTTGAAATGCGAGTTCTGGACGCTGATGCAGGTGCCGTCGCCAGTTTACAAGCTGCGGTTGCAAAGCTTGAATATCAGCACGGATACGAGACGGATTCACCGGGAGAGGTTGAAGAGTTGTAGCTTGCATAGTTCTTCAAATGGGCAAGTGTTTGAGAGGCACCGTGCTTAAGTTAGTGCAAATCGGCTCTAGCATGGGGCTTTCTCTCTTCAGGTTAATTCATGGCTCCTCGGAGTTTCGACTTGCAGGGTTTTAATCTGTCAAAAATTTAAGTTTTGCTGATAAATGTGTAGCTCGAATCGGGCGATCGCCCCTTGAAACCCGATGACGATCCCCAGAATCACTAGGCCACTGCCAACCCTTTGTCTAGGATCTAAGGCGGGACTACGCGGAAAATGGGAACCGCGATGACAATGGCATGATTTGTTCTAAATCCAGATCGGAGGCTGCTTGGGCTAGACGAGATAAGTTTGTTGGATCATCCAGATAAGGCATACAGCCCAAAATGGGAACATGGGCGAGCGATCGCAAAATCCTATCCGGTACGAGTGCATTCACCTCATCCACGGTGTAGGGCTGCGTACAGTTCAACACAATCCCTTTGAGATGAACGCGCATTTGTCGGGCTAAGGCCACCTGCGCTATGGCCTGAGCGATCGCCCCTGCCTGTACCGGAACCACCAACAGGGTAGGTAATCGCCAATCCCACGCGAGATCAGCCATGACGGTATCGGAGGTTAGGGGCGTGCCCAAACTGCCTAGTCCTTCCAGGAGTACCCACTCCCGCTGAGCAGTGAGAATCTGGAACTGTCGCCAAATGCGATCAAAGGCGAGCGATCGCCCCTGCTGGGCAAGCTCCACAGGCAAGGGAAGCGTCGTCGAAATCACCTCTGGTGTAATCTCCTCCGGGGACTGATACGGATGAAATAGGGTGGTATAAGTGGTGCGATCGCGATCGCTCACCGCCACAGGCTGCATCAATCCTAGGGTCTCTGGATGACGGTAGGTATGCCAGTAGGCAGCCAACGCCGACATCACGACCGTCTTACCCACAGCGACATCCGTTCCGACAATCAGCAGTGCGTTCAAAACCCTACTCTCCTACAACGCTAAGGTCGAGCGTAAAGAAATCCTGGTTATCAGAATAAACGTCAATGACGAACGTGCCACTTTCATCCAAGGTTCCTTGCCAAAAGATAACGCCATTGGCACCAGAAATGGGCGATCCGCTCGGACGATAGACATCTAAGCGCACATCACCCTGGGTAATTTGGGCACTCATGATTTGCCCCTCTTGAGCCTGTAGCAGGTAGCGGCGTACCAGCGATGGCCCCACCCGTGCCGACACCTGCGCGCCCGACGATCCGTCTGGAAACTGCACGCGTTCGGATACGATTTCCGGTTCGGGTTCAGTGGTTTCCGTAGGCGTGGGGGAAGGTTCCGTGGGCGTCGGTTCTGGCTCCTCGGCAGATTGGAGTTCTAGAACTAGGTCATAGTTGCTCGCCGTTACCCCACGGACAGGCTGGATCTGCACCACGTATTCCCCAGAGTAGTCCAGGGTTCCTTCCCAGGATCGCACCCGCCGCGCCCGCGCAATCGGCTCTCGGTTGGGCGCATAGATGGTCATGAGGACCCCTTCTTCCGTCAGTCCAGCCTTCAGAGTTTGCCCCTGCTCTGCTGTAAAGATATAGTTCACCGTTTCGTTGGCCTTAAGATTGCCGTCCAGGGATACCGGAACATCAGGTTCTAAGGTGATGCGCTGGCTGTACTCCACAGGCTGAGTCGTTGGAGTTTCGGTGGGAGTACTGGTTGGACTCGCAGTCGGCGTTTCGGTGGGCGTTGGGCTGGGGGTTGGCTGAGTCGGCTGCTGGGAAAGAATGGCGCTCCACACCGCCCAGGAGGTAATGCCCGTAACAATGGCAAGTCCCAAACACATGAGAAACACGGCCCACGGGTTATCCCACATGGATGAATTGCTCGGCTTGGCCGGGGAGGGTACGGCCTGGGTCGGAGAGTAGGAGGGGGGAGCCGCATTGGTGGGGGTGTATTGCCGCCCCACGGCTACGGTGGGCATCGCCGATACATTGGGAGTCGATGGAGATGCCGCTGGGTAAGGATTGCTCGGCTGGGCGATCGGCTGGGTCGGGTAGGAATACCCCATCGTTTGCAGCGCATTCATCACTTCAGCAGCAGATTGGTAGCGATCGCCTGGACGATAGCTCAGCATTCGGTTCAAAATCGCCGCAAAGCCCGGACTGACCCTCGCCCAATTTTGCCAGTGCCAGACCAAGGCGCGATCGTCATACAAATCACGAGGTTCTCGACCCGTCAGGAGCACAACAGCAGTGGCAGCCAGGGAGTATAGGTCGCTATTGGGGTAGGCTTGCCCCGTCTGCATTTGTTCACCGGGGGCATAGCCCATCTTGCCCACCGTCGTATACTGGGGCGCGGTGGTGGCCTGTACCCGTGTCGCTATTTCTTTGACCACACCAAAATCAATGAGCACCGGCAGATTATCGGTCTGGCGGAGAATAATGTTTTCCGGGGAAATATCCCGATGCACAATGCCCTTACTGTGGATATGGGCCAGGACGGGTAACAGTTGCCGCATGAGTTGGAGCACTTCTGCTTCGGAAAAAGTCATGCTGCGTGCCTGCCGATCCTCTAGCAGTTGGCGGAAGGTCTTGCCCTGCACGTAGTCTTGGACGAGATAAAGCCGCTGATCGTCTTCAAACGTGGCACGAAACTGCGGCACTTGGGGGTGGTTGATTTGGTAGAGAACGGCAGCTTCCCGCTGAAAAAGCTCTTTCGACTTTTGCAGCATTTGTTCGCTGCCCAGCATGGGAATAAATTCTTTGAGGGCACAGCGTTCATTGAAACGTCCTTGGTCTTCCGCTAGGTAGGTTCGACCAAAGCCCCCTTGCCCAAGAACACCGAGCAAGCGGTAGCGGTTTTGAAGCAGAGTTCCGTTCGGGAGCGGGGGTTGCATGGTAGCTAATCGATATCCTTAGCGCAAACCATCATAATCCAACATTGAGGATACATGCTCAATCTACCTAAAAGCTCGGTTGTGAACCGATAGCGAGGATCCAGGATCGTGAGCGGCATACGGCAGAGATATAACGGTTGGCAGACCTATGTTGGCCGGATCCGGCGGAAGGTTGAATGGTAGAGTTCAGAACCAGATGGGTATTCAGGCAGATTTATTTGCTATTAATTGCCACAGTAAACGATGAGGTCAATTTCCACATCGCCTTGCCCCGCCAAACCTAGAACTCCGACGGTGGTACGACCAGGCAGCGCATCAGTATCGAAATAGGAGGCATAAATCTCGTTCACCACGGAAATGTCGCGAATATCGGTCAGGAAAATGCGTGCCATCGTCACCCGATCCAAGCTGGTGTTAGCGTGCTCCAGAACTAGCTTGAGATTTTCCATGACTTGCCGAGTTTGATCCGCAATATCACCGCGGCTGATCACTCCCGTTTCGGGATCTTGGGGAAGTTGCCCAGTGACAAATAGAAAATCACCCGCCCGCACCGCATGGGAATAGGGAGAGGGAGGAGGCAAAATATTATTGGGTAAGGTAATCCGTTCAAACATATGGCGTTCCTACGTGATTTATGAAAAAGATGAGTTGTGAAATGTGCGCCCCGTCGGGGCGCACATTTCACAATCCAAATAGGATTGCTATAGTCCATTGAATTAGGTTTGGGTTGTCCTACCCAGGATCAGCCTGGATGAGGTGCATCCTTTATACCAGGTTTCCTACTCTGTCTATTGTTCAAATTCGCTATTTGTGAGTTGCGATCGCCCCGCTCTCGCGTTAGAGTGCATAGCGTGAGTGCCTTAGGAGAGGATTGTTGTGGCAAGAACAGCTTCTACGATGCTGCCTTTGGGAACCCCCGTTCCTAGCTTTCAACTCCCGGATACGGTGTCAGGGGCGATGATTTCACCCGAAACGTTTGCGGACAAGAAAGGGCTGTTGGTGATGTTCATCTGCCAGCATTGTCCGTTTGTGAAGCATGTGCAGCAGGAACTAGCCCAATTAGGGAAGGATGTGCAGGCCGATATTGGGGTCATTGCCATTAGCGCCAATGACATCGCGAACCATCCTACGGATGCCCCTCCCTATCTGAAAGCAATGGCCGAAACCCTGGGGTTTACCTTCCCCGTGTGCTATGACGAAACCCAGGAGGTCGCGAAAGCCTTCACCGCTGCTTGTACACCCGACTTTTTCCTCTTTGATGGCGATCGCCAACTCGTCTACAGGGGGCAGCTCGACGACAGCCGACCCGGAAACGACAAGCCCGTGACCGGAGCCGATCTCCGAGGGGCGATCGCCGCGATCCAAGTCGGAACGCCCGTTAATCCCGATCAACAGCCCAGTATTGGCTGCAATATTAAATGGAAACCCGGAAACGCCCCCAGTTATTACGGCTAGGGAAAGATAGCGTCCTCTAATCGCGGTCGAGAACTACTGAATAGATTGCGCTGTCTGCTGCTGGCTGTAATACATTGCTTGCAGCACAAACGCCGGGTCGACCCAATTGCCATCGTACTTTAAGCCCCAGTGGAGGTGAGGTCCAGTAGTGCGTCCGGTCATACCGACTCGACCAATGCGATCGCCTGCTACCACCGTCTGGCCTTCGTAAATTTTCAGTCCACCATCCCGATCAATCATGTAGCGCCCTTGGGTGTCAGAATCTACGTAGCCGCTCATGTGGCAGTAGATGTGCAGCCACGATCCCGACTCCACCACAACGGACGTACCGCAATTGCTGTCGTCCGACACTTCCACCACCGTTCCTGACCACCAGTTGCGAACATAGCTTCCTTCAGGCGCAGCCATATCTAACCCATAGTGAAATTCTTGGGAGTACCCACCGTCTGGCGAGGAACGGTAACCAAAGGGAGACGTATAGGTTTGGAAATCCTCAACTGGGAAGGATGCGCCCTGCCACTCACTCAACGCCGCAATTTGAGTCGGATTTACCTGAGCGGTGGACGCGATCGCCGCTTGCGTATCCGATGCTTTATCACCCATGGATTTTGTATCTACCGCAATGCGAGAGCGATCAATGGTAGATTCTGAAGTGGATGGGGCGATCGCCTCTGCCTTCGCAGGTGGAACAGAGGCTTGAACCATTGCAGATTCAGTCGGTTTGTCGAGGGGAATGAACGAGAGGTTTTCCAGTCTAGAGGGCACCTCAGGTACGCTAAACTCTAATGCGCGTCCAATGCGCTCATGGAAACCTAAAACACCCATGATCGTTAAGCCTGTGCTCAACGCCACCATTCCTTTTTTAAGGCTGAACAGGTTTTGTACTGGCATTGCCCTTAACTCTCCGCTCTCTAACACCACAAGCACACGCTAAACCCTAGGTTTAGGATGCAAACACAACATAGATCTCGCTCGAACTAACCTCTAAAAACCGCGCAATGTCTTAGAGTTGAGCAGTTTGCGAATTAATTAATCCTGAAATCTTAACTCTTGCTTATGGCAGATTTAGCGTGTACAACTACTCCCAAAGCTAACACTAACCATCACGATAATCGACAGGCAAACCAAATGTATCAGAAAATGCGTTAACTTTTCTGAAGGAGCTTTGCAGGAGTAACGAAGAGAGTTTGAACGTTTCGTTCCTGAGGTAGCCGAGTTTTGCGTAGTTCGGCTGTGGTTCTCCTGTTTGTAGACGACTACCGTGATCGCGTCACAACCGAGATTGAGAAAGGCTCTAAGCGATGAGTAGCCACTTGTCTAAAGGTTCCTCATAATTGAGGTGAAGATTTGATAGTCTATGGTGCATCGTTCCGCATGGACAACGTAGCTTGCCTAGACTGTACACACGCTGAATTCCCCATTTCGGTGGGTCGCATGTTCAGTTTTTTGCTTGATTGGGCGTCTGCTGATTCCTCCTATTCTGCATGTTGCCGTTGCTCCCGCGCTGCCAATCCTACCCCGACCTATGATCCAATCTTCTGCGAGTATGTTGGCTACCCTGTCTCAGGGCGATCGCGATCGGAACCTTGCTCGCGTTGTCGAAGGGCTGTCCGTTCAGAACTTCCGAGAGCTGCTCGACCAAATCACCTACGAGTTTGAATTTTTCCTCAAGGCGATCGATCTGATTAACAACAATGCGCTGGAAACAGTATTAGAACAACTCCTCGAAGCCTTCACCCTCAAAATTGGTCAAATCCTCAACGCCGATCGCACCACCATTTTTCTACTGGATCACGAAAAAGAGCAGCTTTGGTCGAAAGTCGCCCAAGGGGAAAAGGATCAAGGACGGGAAATTACGATTCCCATGACGGCAGGCATTGCCGGACATGTGGCGAAATCGGGGAAACCCCTCAATATTCCCGACGCCTACAGCCACCCCCTCTTCAATCCTGATGTCGATCGTCAAACCGGATACCGCACACGAAATATTCTCTGTATTCCTATTCTTAATCGACAGGAACAGGTCGTAGCGGTCGTTCAACTCATCAATAAACACGGAAGCTCCGCCTTTAATACCGCTGATGAGCTGCTGTTTCAAGACTTTGCTAGTTCCATCGGCGTTATTCTTGAAAGCTGCAATCTGTTTTACATTGCGGCGCGCAAACAGCGGGGAGCCGAAGCCTTGCTCAAAGCGACCTCCTGCCTTGCCCAAAGTTTGGATCTCGAAAGAACCTTGGGAGTGGTAATGGATGAGGCTCGCGATTTGATGAACGCCGATCGCAGCACGCTTTTCCTGATCGACCGGGAGAAAAATGAGCTGTGGTCTAAAGTGGCCGTTGCCGACGGTCAAAACTCCCTGGAAATCCGTGAAATTCGCCTCTCGGTCACCCGTGGCATTGCGGGCTACGTCGCTTCAACCGGACAAACCCTCAACATCCCCAACGCCTATGAAGATCCCCGCTTTGATCCAACTGTCGATCGGGAAACGGGCTATCGTACCCGCAATATTCTCTGCATGCCTGTCTATAACTCTGTGGGCCTGCTAATTGGCGTTACACAGTTGATCAACAAAAATCAGGGCAACTTCACCAGTTCTGATGAAGAGTTTATGCAGGCATTCAATAGCCAAGCCGGAATTGCGCTGGAAAATGCCCAATTGTTTGAAAGCGTCATGCTGGAAAAGCAGTATCAACGGGATATTTTGCGGAGCCTATCCGATGCGGTGATCTCGACGGATTTACAAGGCCGCATTGTCACCATTAACGAGGCGGCCCTGGAGCTTTTGGGCTGTCCACGGGAAGAAGATACCCGTGACCAGCAAAACTCTTGGACGAAACACTTGGTAGGGCGTCAGGTGTGGGAGGTGGTACCCATTGAGAATCTCCGCATGCGGATTGAAGATAGCTTAACCGTGGGTGCGCGCCACTACGTCCCCGAACAAACCCTCAACTTTGGCCTGTTCCAGCCGTCGATAGATGACAAGACCAAAGGAATGCCGATACTGGTCGTGCGCGATCGCACCGCGAGCGATCGCTTTCTGCCGTGGAATGATCGGAATCAGGCGGCAGACTGTGTGGAGGCAGGACTGTCCATTCCAGCCACTCAGGTTATGGAAATTGAGCGGAGTTTGAACCTAACCGTCAATCCGCTCACCAATCCCGAAGGCCAAGTCCGGGGAGCCGTGGTGGTGTTAGAAGATATCAGCCAGGAAAAACGGATGAAGGCAACCATGTATCGCTACATGACGCCCGGTGTTGCCGATAAGGTCATGGCCTTGGGTGAACATGCGCTGATGCAGGGAGAACGGAAAGAAGTGACGATCCTGTTCTCCGACATCCGAGGCTATACCTCCCTAACCGAGAAATTGGAAGCCTCTGACGTGGTGTCGCTGCTGAACAACTATTTTGAAACGATGGTAGAAGCGGTGTTCAACTGCCATGGAACCCTGGATAAGTTTATTGGCGATGCGCTGATGGCGGTATTTGGTGCGCCGCTGCCCCTCGAAAATCATGCCCTGATGGCCGTCCATTCTGCCCTAGATATGCGCCGCCGCCTCGATGAATTTAACACCCAGCGACGATTTGATGCTCAGCCCGAAATCCGTATTGGAATCGGGATTAGCTCCGGGGAAGTCGTATCGGGAAATATTGGCTCCCGGAAACGCATGGACTATACCGTGATTGGCGATGGCGTCGATATTAGCTCTCGTCTGGAAGGCGTGACCAAGCTCTATGGAGATTTGGAGCAAAGCTGCAATATTATCCTCAGCGAGTTTACCTATCAGTACTGTAAGGATGTGGTGTGGGTGCGCGAACTGGATCGTATCCGGGTGAAAGGGAAGGTGAAACCGATTAGCATTTTCGAGCTATTGGGCGATCGCACCACCCCGCTAGATAACACCATGCATGAATTTCTCGATAGCTACAACGCTGGGCGCGATGCCTACCGAAACCGTCAATTCCCAAAAGCGATCGCCCTGTTTGAGCAGGCTCAACACCTCCGTAAGGGCGATCGCACGGTGAATATGTATCTTGAGAGAACCCGCGAATACATCAAAAATCCGCCACCGGAGAATTGGGACGGAGTTCACACCCTAACCATGAAATAAGGTCAGTCCTGGCAACAAAGTTAGTCTGCCTGCGTCGATCGCTTTGGTGACCGATTTGGTGTCATGATTTCTAAGGTTGTATCGTCTGACATAGTGATACGGAATCCGATTCGTAAAGTAGCACTATTTCAGCGACCCCTCCCAAGCTCCCCTACCCTACGGGAAGCCGCTTCGCGTCTAGGGTAAGAGGATGTGCCGTCAGGCGGTGGGGTTTAGTGCCACCCTATAGCAGGATTTCGTATGAAAATCCGAATTCTTGCGGTGGATCTGGGAGTTATGCCATAGCATCTAGACTCTGGGCGATCGCGTTAGTATGAGGATTAATCCAAGCTATCGTTATGAAAGGTATGGCCTCCTAAACCTCATTCGGTTTCTGTTTTCTATCGGTTGGTTTTACAGGTTAGCTCTTATTCTAGACTGTTGGATGTTTTGCACGTATGGCTAGTCGTTTGTATCGTCCCGCTCATCCGTCCTGTCCCCCTCAACGCCGGAACGATAGTCTTCTGGTTGAGGCTGCAAAGACAGTTGGGCTAGCGTTAGTGTTATCGTTGGGTTTGCGCCATTTCGTCGCGGAAGCTCGGTACATCCCGACTGGCTCAATGCTGCCCACGTTGCAGGTCAATGATCATCTCGTCATTGAAAAGATTAGCTACCGATTTCATGCCCCTCAACGGGGTGACATCATTGTTTTCATGCCCTCAGAGCAGCTTCAAGAGCAAAATCCAGAAATCTTTAAAGATGCATTCATCAAACGGGTTATTGGTTTACCGGGTGAAACCATTGAGGTCAAAAACGGTACAGTGTTCGTGAATGGAAAACCGTTGACCGAAAACTACACCGCTGCTCCGCCAGAGTACGTGTATGGGCCAGAAGTCGTGCCTCCTGACTCCTATTTAGTATTAGGCGACAACCGCAACAACAGTCTTGATAGCCACATTTGGGGATATGTCCCCAGAGAGAACATCATTGGACGGGCATCGGTGCGTATTTGGCCTCCCAATCGTGTCGGCGAAATTGGGCCACAGCCTCCCTATGCTGGAGCGTCGGGTGAATGAGCGAGAAACCCTCCAGTCCGGCTATCGATAGTCCAAAGGCTGCACAGCCTACCGAGAATCCCTGGTTAGAATGGCTAAAAACCCTGGGTGTAAGCCTGGTATTAGCGATAGGAATTCGGCATTTTATTGTGGAGTCTCGCTTTATTCCATCAGAATCGATGGTTCCGACCCTGCAAGTGAACGATCGCCTGTTGGTGGAGAAGCTGAGCTACTACGCTAGGGATCCCAAACGGGGGGACATTATTGTTTTCTTGCCACCGGAAGGAATGAAGGAAATGTCCCCTGGATTTCACCAAGCGTTGATCAAGCGGGTGATTGCCACTCCGGGCGACACATTTGAGATGCATGGCGGCGTTGTGTATATCAACGGAACGGCGATCGCCGAAGACTACACTGCCGATGAACCGTGCCTGGACTACTGTGACCTTTCTGCGGTCACGTTACCGGAAGACGCCTATATTGCCCTGGGTGACAATCGCAACCGCAGCAGCGATAGCCGCGTTTGGGGATATGTGGATCGGGATGATGTGATTGGTCGGGCTTGGATTCGGATTTGGCCGCCGAGTCGGTTTGGCGCGATCGATGCTCAGCCCGTTTATCCGGTTGATGGCCCCAATGCCCTAAATTCGGTTGCACCCAGCACGAAATGAGATGGATTCTGCTTGCATCTCAAGTCTGGGACATGGACTCGCCACCGATGGTGCACCGTCAATGATCAGGTGATACTGAATCTGATTCGCAAAGTAGCACTATTTCAGAGCCCCCTCCCAACCTCCCCTTGCTCTAGACGCGAAGCGGCTTCCCGTAGGGTAGGGGAGGTGCCGTCAGGCGGTGGGGTTAAGTGTCACCCTATAGCAGGATTCCGTATGACGTTTGATCAAAGTTTGGCGATCGCCCCTCATAGCAGGATATGCCGACAGTGTTCTCCTCCCCTACCCTCGGCACATCTATGAAACACGGTTTAGAAGCGTCTATTGAGCCACGGAAAGAGAAGTAACATTCTCTTCCCACTTACGCGGCTCACTAGCGCGACGAATATTCCGCCAAATCTGCGTTGCTGCCAGAGTGCCATCGGCAACGGCGATTGAAACCTGGTTTAAGCCCTGCTTGAGATCGCCCAAGGCAAAGATCCGCTCGTGACTGGTTTGCGCCATGGTGTTGGTGATTAAATTTTCACCATCCCACTCTAAGCCGTCAATCCCTTTCAAATACTTGTTGTGATAGATAGATCCCATGTTGATTAAGCCCGTGGTCGCTTCCACCACCGTACCATCCGTGAGTTCTACCCCGCTCATTTTGTGATTCTCACCTAAGAAACGAGCGATCGGAGCTTCATACAGCGGATAACCATGATCAGCGAGTTTCTGTCTCATCTCATCGCCAACGGTACATAGGCCATGAGTGAGAACAGAGATGTAAGGTGTAAACCAGTTGAGCACAAAGGCCGCATTAATCTGAGACTCTTTACCCACGATCAGCACCGCTTTCTGATCCCACATATCAAATCCATCACAGATCATGCAGACATGGAGGGTATATCCTGCGTAATCGTAGACATTTTGCATATCCTCAAGCTGAGGCAGCACATCGATCACACCGGATGCTGCAATCAGATACTTGCTGCGAAAAATGGGATAGATGCTCTCTTTTTTGCCGACTTTCACGCGTACTGAAAATGTCTCTCCATCATCGGTGACGTCTTCTACGTAGCCATTGAGATAGTCTGCGCCCCAATTAATCGCCTGATTGACACCGTGCCGCAAAATATCGCGACCGGGCGTATCGGGGTCAAAGCCTAGATAGTTGCGGAGATCTTGCATCCAGAGCGATCGCCCTCGCCCCTTTTCAATCACCAGGCACTTGAGGCCATAGCGAGCCAGATAAATCGCGGCAGAAAGCCCCCCCATACCTCCACCAACGACGATGGCATCGTAAACCGTATCTAAACGAAGATCTAAATTTTTACTTGAGAGCTTCATGACTCACTCACTCAGTGGATGCAAACGGCTAATACGATCCTAAACAGTACAGGCCTAAACAGTACAGGCGGCTCCCTGCAGAAGCTGTCTGCAAAAAACCGCCTTTCCTGAGGACTGAATAGTCTGATATATCTTAACCTACAAAGGCGAGGCGAGGCTCGGATACTCCGGCAGACTCAGCTCCCTTCAGATAAGCCAGCATGGTATCTGCATCGGAAACTTCAAAGGGATCGGTAGGACAGTTGTCGCCGAAATCAGGTTCAACGAAGATCTTTTCGATCTGGCAGTCGTTCACCAGCATGGAATAGCGCCAAGACCGCATTCCAAATCCCAGGTTCGATTTATCAACTAGCATACCCATCTTACGGGTGAACTCACCATTCCCATCGGGAAGCAGGAAGACATTCTTCGCGCCAATCTGCTTACCCCACTGGAACATCACGAACGCATCGTTGACAGATACACAGATGATTTCGTCAACACCCTGAGCCTTGAATTCGTCATACAACTCTTCATAGCGGGGCAGGTGGTTCGAGGAGCAGGTCGGGGTAAACGCACCGGGCAGGGAGAAGACAACCACTTTCTTACCACCAAAGATGTCTTCGGTTGTGCGGTCTTGCCAGCGGTAGGGGTTTGGCCCAGGTACGGACTCATCACGTACACGGGTTTTGAACACAACGCTGGGAACACGTTCAATAACAGCCATAGTTTCCTCTTCGGTAGTCTGCGAATGAATAACAATCTACAGGTATCGGGACAGTGCTTTTGAATGCCTGTCGTTATATCTCAGAATAATTCTGATTTAAGAAAGAGTCAATAGTAGTATCTATTTTATTATTAAAATAAAGTTAAAGTAACTATGATTTCTAACTAATAATGTTACGTTGGTAAAAATATCACCCTGTAGTTTTTATTCCGTAAGGAGCCTTGACGCGGTCGCTCGATCCTAGGAGTCAATCGATATGCAGAAGCAAGCCAACCAAATTATTCAAACCCTAAAGTCGAGAGGATTACGAGTAACGCCTCAGCGGTTTGCGGTGTATGCAAATTTATTGGCTCGGATGGATCATCCTACTGCCGAGGATATCTTGAGCGATCTGAACCAGGAAGCTCCGACTTCGTCTCAGGCAACGGTTTATAGTTCGCTGCAAGCCCTTCGGGACGCGGGATTGGTGCGGGAAGTCTTACTCGAAGAAGGGGTATGTCGTTACGATGCCAACGTCCAACCCCACCATCACTTCCGGTGCAATGGCTGTGGTGAAATTGAAGATATTGCTTGGGAACATTTTCAAGGGTTGCCTCTAGAGCGATTGCGGTCTGGACTGAAGCCAGAGGGCTACGAAGTTACGGTTTATGGATGGTGTGATCGCTGCCAGTCGTAGTGTTGGTTGGCGATCGCCCTATGCTCTGACGGCGAGAAAATAGGCAGAAAAAATGCCTCAACCCTCTCCCGATGCTGAGGCACGATTTGTTTGTCAGGATCTACTTCAAAGGGTTGCTTCAAAGCAGGTCTAATCCTGGCATGAAGGTTAGACAACTCCTACAGTGCCAGCTAAATGTGGAAAATTCGTGGAGGGGGGATGCCGCTTTGGATCAACAGCCCCTCGAAGGAAGAACGCCCTCCTCCCTAGCCGAAGATGGCAGGAGTAGGACGTTCCAGCATAGAGGCAAGAGTGAGCGCATTCAGGACAGATGTGGAGAGACGCGATCGCCCAGGGGCAAGGGCGAGTAGCCGCTCAAACGAATTATGCGTGATGATGGTGAATTGTTAGAGGACAGGATTTGGCAAATCGGGTTTCAGAAAACCCATAGACCTTCGCCATTTCACTAGCGTTGCTTAACGTTTTGGGGTTAAAGTGCTGTGCTCTGGTATGGCTAGTGCGGGAGTTAGGTTTCATGGCGTTTGTCCTCTGAAGATTGGCTGGGGCTTTGGGACACAGTCTGGCTGTTCCTGATGCTTCTATGATGCAGGGAATACCCAGGCTCGCCAATCCCGAAAACTTCAGGTTTATTCAGGAAAATGTTCAGGTACTCGGTTATCTGCATCTTCCCTTTCAAGGCTGGGCGTTGGGCGATCGCTCCACCTGAAATCCGCGTTTTGTAATTTTTTTCTGCTTTGATCCGGCGTAGAATCAGGTGGTTGATCGTTTGCAGCAGATCAGACTCCTGCAACAGCCAGTCTCGCCGTCGCTTGAATCCGTAATCCATCACTTCAACAGTTTTACCGTCAATATCGCGCATAAAGCCCGATTGGCGAACATCGCTGCGATGGTATTGGGCAATCAGTTCATGACAAAAGTTCCGATCAAACACGTTAGGAATAAACAGCACCGGAGCCTGACGATGGTCCATTTGGGGAGGAGGTAGGGGAGGCAATGCGGCGGCAGCGGCCATCACTTGATCAACCAGAGGGGTGTCCGACTCTAGAAAAAAGCGATGGAGTACCCGCAGGTTTTCGTTCAGGATAAAGACCGTCGGCTGGTAGCGATCGCCTGCCTCCACGGGTGAACAGACGCCATACATTCGGCTCGCCTTCCCTTCAAAATCCCAAATGAGCTTGCAATAACTCAACGTGCTGACCACGTCCCCTAAGGCTTCATCGGTTGGATCAATACTCACACCAAAAAACGGAATTTGGCGATCGCGGAAAAACTCAGAGTGCGCCAAAAACTGGTTTAACGCCGCCTGGGATGCCGGATGTTGAGAACTCCCGAAAAAGAACATCACGACATAATGTCCAGCGACTGTATCAAAGTGATAGTTGGGATTGCTATCCGATGGCAGCGTGAACCACGGTGCGGGATCGCCAACTTCTAGCATGGGTTTCTTCCAACTCGGCGTTTGGGATGAGCCTACACAAACAAGTGCTCGTAGGACGTTGTTCCAGCGAGAAAGCCTCCTCAATATTAATCAACAGTACGATGAATCAGCAATACGGGTAGACCCTGCGTCAGTGTCCTTTCAATGTTCTGGACATAAAAAATTGTGAAGGCTGCACAGCAATCCTTCACGAATCCATAACCTATTCAACTAGCTGGGTTGACTATATTCAAACACTACTGCTCAATCGTTGGAAAAGCGGGAGGATTTCGGGGGAATTTCGGGGGGCTAAGGCACTTGCTTTAGGCGATAACCCAGCCCATGCACCGTTTCAATGAAATTATCGGGCGCGCCAGCCTGTCGTAACTTTTGGCGCAAGGTTTTGATATGGGATTTAACGGCTTCTTCAGTGGGGGGAGTCTCCATTGACCAAATCCGCTCAATGATCCCAGGACGACTTAGCACCCGCCGACCATTGGATACCAAAAGCTCTAGCAGCGCATACTCTTTCGGGGTAATGGCAATAGACGCTGAGGCGTAGGTGACCTCATAGGTGTTGGGATTCAGGCAGAGATCGCCCCAGCAAAGGGTAGCACGGGTCGCGACTGCTCTTCGACGCAGCAACGCCCGAATGCGAGCCATCATCTCATTAAGGTCAAAGGGTTTCACCATATAGTCATCAGCTCCGGCATCGAGGCCAACAATTTTATCGGCAATGGTGTCACGAGCCGTCAACATGAGCACAGGAACCGCTGACTGGCGATCGCGCAATCGCCGACAAAATTGCAGACCATCCATCTTGGGCAACGTCACATCCAGCAGAATGAGGTCATACTCTACAACCTGAATCCAATCCCAAGCGGCTTCCCCATCCTGGGCAATATCCACAACATATTGATGATTCGTGAGTCCTTCTGCCAGCATGTCGGATAGCTGGATATCATCTTCAACAACTAGAATCCGCATGGCTCCTGTGCGATCGCTCCTCCATACACCAGACTTAATACGCTATACGCTAATTGAAACCCCAGGTTTTGGCCCTCCATAAGCCGCACAGCACTTTGAAATTTCATCGCTGATCCCTATCTCCTCGTACCAATCGTTCATGACGCAGGCGCGACACCCCCAAGGATGAAAACCGAATTTTCCGATCAATTTCTTAAACTTAGAGCTATAGACAGACGGCTGGAATCGTAGCCATTGCAATGTATTCTCAACTCAAACCTGAAATCTCAAAATTCAAAACTGATATTACCAACACTCAAAGGCTGACCCCTAGAGAGTACACCGCTGTTTTTTATGTTTATTGTCTTTTTCAAAGAATAGATCTAGCAACAAAAGGGTGGGTTAGGACAGGGTGCAGGAGTTTCACCCCTGCGTGGGGACGCAGCCCCCACCCCCCTTTGTCCTAACTAACTCCTCCACTGCGATATTACGAACTGTAGACGCTCTGACTATTCATTATGAACTGGTCGCGTGAAGGGAAATGGATCACGATCGGATTTGGACTCGTCTCAGTGCTCGTTGGTTTTGTGAGCTTCTCGTCCTACCAAAATGCGACACGGCTCATCACTAGCGCGGATCAGCTCAAGCAAACCGATGATATTCTCAACGCGTTAACTGACATATCCGCGTTGTTGGCGGATGCGGAGTCCCGTCGCTGGAGTTACATCGTTTTTGGGGATCCCCAAGATTTTGAGCAATACTCAGCAGCGATCGCTGATATCCCGCCCATTCTTGACCGTTTAGAGGCTCCTTTATCCGACACCCCGGCTCAGCAGGAGCGTCTTCAGCAACTCCGGCTTTTGGTCGCTCAGCGGATCCAGCTCCTAGAGCAGTCGATTTTAAAGTACCAAGACGATTTGGGGGCGATCGCTAGTGATGATCCCCTCGTGCTGGCAACGCGTCAAAACCGCATCCAAATCCGTCAGATCATTGAGCAGATGGAGAAAGAAGAAGAGTCCCTTCTACAAAATCAGGTGGAGCGTGCCCGTACCGAATTTCAATTTCGGATGCTGATTGAACCCTTAGGCACCTTACTCACCTTCGGAATTCTACTGGCGGTGTATGCCCTCCTGCTGCGTCAGATGATGAAACGTTACGATGCAGAGGCACTCCAGCGTACTTGGGCGCAACAAAAGGAACTGAGTGAACTCAAGCTCCAATTTTTCTCGATGGTCTCCCACGAGTTTCGAACACCGCTCAGCCTCATTCTTGGATCGGCCCAATTGCTAGATGAAACGCTCAAACTCCAAGTTGAACCTGCAAAACTGAAGAATCTTCACCGCATTCAAACCGCAGCCCGATCCATGACACGCCTGCTCAACGACATTTTGATGTTAGCCCGTGCCGATGCTGGCAAGTTGGAGTTTCGACCAGAGATGATCGAACTGCAAACCTTTTGTCTAAATTTGATTGAGGATTTACAAGTCTTCAGTCAAACGCAGCGCACCATTCAATTCTCTAAAGTGGGCGACTGCACCCATGCCTACGTCGATGAAACCATGCTCTACTCCATCCTGAGCAACCTCCTCTCGAACGCGATGAAATACTCAAAACCGTCCGATACGGTGTACGTGACCCTTCAGGCGGATCCCGATTGCCTCATGTTTGAAATCCGCGATGAAGGGATTGGGATTTTGCCCGAGGATCAGGACAAGCTGTATCAATTATTTAGTCGCGGACGGAATACTCAAGATATCCGGGGAACCGGGTTGGGGCTTGCCGTCGTCAAAACTTGTGTGGACTTGCATCACGGGCAGATCAAGGTCAAAAGCGGGATCGGTGCAGGCACAACCTTCACAGTTACCATCCCCCAGCCGCTTCCACCCGTCCATCAGGCTACGCCAGCATTAGCTCAAGATGCAGACCCCTTCAACGCTGATCCCTAAGTGTGGCGAGTCTTAGCGGCGCGTACTTTGCACCATGTTGAACACACCTGTGCCAACGGTCAGCAGTAGCAGCAACCAAATGACGCCGCCTGGAATAAAGGTTAAAATTCCCAAACCGCGCAGGATCCACACGGCAAGAGTGACACCTAGCGCAATCCAAAAAACAGTGCTGCGTAATTCAGCCGTTTGTCTCATAGCATTCTCGATTGTTTTTAAAGGTCTAGTGCTTTGTCAAAACATAATTTTAGGGTGATTCCCTGGACTCGTAGTCGGCGCTTTAGCGCTGAAGCGCTCACTACAAACCCTAATTTTTAGCGTTGACGCAACACTAGTGATAATCTAGCCACTCTTCCAAGTATTTTCTGGGATGTACAATCTACTTATCCTTCGCTAGAACAAACATCATCCACCGTCAGCGTCGAGTTCTGCGTCATCCATCCTCTCCTATTGCAACCAAAGGGTTACTTAGGACGGGGTGCAGGGGTTTCACCTCTGCGTGGGGGCGAAGTCCCCCCTTATGTCCTAATAGTCTCCTTATAGTCTCCTTCACTGCTATAACTCTTAATCATTCTCATCCTAAAGTTAACAAAACCTTGTTTAACCCTTTAGTGCATCTGATGCACACTTGAATTGGTGAACCCATTGTTGGACAATCATCTGAAGTCACCATGCATCCAATCCAATCCGCTCCTCAGTCTCCACAGCACTTCATTCATTTAGCAGGACAGCTTTTGAACACGTCAACCGATTCCCAAACTGCCCATCAAGCTCTGCTCAGCGGCGAAATTTTGCTAGAGACGCGATCGCACACGGCCTGGGGCGGAGCCGTCACCGCTCAAATGTACCTGGATCAGCCTCGTTATCGCGTCTGGCAAGAAGTGACCAACTACCCACGGTGGGTGCAATTTTTCCCGGATATTACTTGTAGCAAGGTGATCGATACTCCCCCAGAGGGGCGTCGAGGTGGCACACGCCTATACCAAGCGGCACGCAAAGCGTTTTTGATGCTAACGGCAGAGGTTGAAGTTTACTTACGTGTCTTTGAGATTGCCAATAAAGACGCATGGCAAAGCATTCAGTTTTACATGGAACAGGGGAGTTTCAATGACTTTTTTGCGGATTTAAAACTACAAGATTATGGCGCAGGGACGCTATTGACCTACGCGGTTCAGGCGACTCCTGCCGTGCCTGTTCCATCCGTAGTAATTCAACAGGCCATGCGCTTTGACCTGCCGCAAAATATGCGATCGCTCCGGCAGGCGATCTGCGGGTCGTGATTCTAAACACATAAACGAGTCCAGAAGATTCAGATCCTCTGGACTGGACTGAAAACGGCGATCGCCACCATTACTTTTTTGCTTTAGCGCAGCTTTTGCTTAATGTAGGTCAAAAGTTGCGCCATTTGCCGCTTCAGAGTATTAATTTCTGTTTGCAGGGTTGCGACTTGATGTTTGAGCTGCGCGATCTCATCATCCCCTGCTATATCCGCTGAAGATGCGCTACCTGCCAGGTTTGGACGGGGCAAGCGAGCCTTTGCCATGGCAGACTTGATCGCCTCGATCAGTTCCTTTTGCTCGAAGGGTTTTTCAATAAACTCAAAAAACTCAAACGGTTCTGAGAGCTTTTCGGTCACTTCTTCCCGCCGTCCAGACATAATCACAAGCGGGATGCGCTGTAATTCGTTGCTGGCTTGAATTTGCTGAAACACCTCCCAGCCACTCATGCGGGGCAACAAAAAGTCCAGCATGATCAGGTTTGGCTTCTCTTGTCGGATCGTATCGAGTCCCTCAATTCCGTCTTTTGCTTCAAGGACTTCAAAGTTTCCTTTGGGCAGCATATCCCGCACCATGTTGCGAATAACTCTGCTGTCATCAATGACGAGAATCTTGTGACTGGCCACGATGGACTCCTCTCGATGTAACTAAAGACAATGCTCTAGGATTCTAACTAACCAGGATAGCAAGGCTATCCGAGAAATAGTCCTATAACTTGCTGCTTTGGGACAACGCTCCTAGTTGCCTTATCAAGTTTGCCCCAAACCTCAGGATGAACAGACATTTTCAGGATTTACATACAAATCTTATCGCTTTCATCCCTATACGGTATATAGATTTTGATATAGCGTTCGGACGTGATTTGTGAAAAAGATGAGTTGTGAAACGTGCGCCCCGTCGGGGCGCACGTTTCACAATCTAAATAGGATTGCTATATAAAGTCGATGATTCAAGCGTTTCAGTCTGATGACGAAGCATCAAGACGAGAATGATAGGATTGCTGAAGTAGACGTTATGCCTCCGCTCTCGCCCCATCCATCAACGCCATGACAGACCATTCCAGCCCGCCAATCCGCCAACGTTCGCGATCGCCCCTTGTAGAATCGATGCCAGCGTGGGTGCGTCGTCCCATCGGGAAAGCGAGCGATATTTCCACGGTGCAGCGCATTATTAAGCAGCGACAGATTCACACCATTTGTGAGGAGGGGCGGTGTCCCAATCGGGCAGAGTGTTATGCCAACCAAACGGCAACCTTTCTGCTGATGGGGCCAACCTGTACCCGCTCCTGTGCCTTTTGCCAGGTGGATAAGGGTCACGCGCCGATGCCCCTTGACCATGAGGAACCGGAGAAGGTGGCAGAATCCGTTGAGCTGTTGGGATTGCGCTATGTGGTGCTGACCTCGGTCACACGGGATGATTTGCCCGATCAAGGGGCACACTGGTTTGTGAAGACGATGAACGCGATTCGTCACCGCAATCCAGAAACCGAAATTGAGGTGCTAACTCCCGATTTTTGGGGTGGGACAGAGGGCGATCGCGCCCAGTATGAACGAGTTGCAGCCGTCGTTGCGGCAAATCCGGTTTGCTATAACCACAACATTGAAACGGTGCGGCGACTCCAGGGACGGGTGCGCCGAGGAGCCAAGTATGAGCGATCGCTCCGGGTTCTGGAAATTGTGAAAGAGCTGAATCCGAGCATTCCGACGAAATCCGGCTTGATGGTGGGGCATGGCGAAACGGAAGCGGAGATTATTGAAACGATGCAGGATTTACGCGCCAGTGCGTGCGATCGCCTCACGATTGGGCAATACCTGCGTCCATCCTTGGAACATTTACCTGTGGAGCGGTATTGGACGCCCGAGGAGTTTGATCGTCTAGGGGCGATCGCCCGTGAAATGGGGTTTGCCCATGTGCGGTCTGGCCCTCTGGTGCGAAGTTCCTACCATGCTGGCGAAGACGCGTAAGACATCATTAATGGTGATTGAGGACACAAAATTTTTGAGGGGCTTCCCTTCAAGATGGGTGCATCTACCCCAGTAATGTTGAAAACCGACTATGAGTAACCGCTTAACTGAACCTCACCTAGACACATCCAGGGAAATCCTGCACTCTAGCGAAGACTTTCCCCTCAGTGCAGTTCCCCTAGACAAGCGTAAATCGCTACTCTCTTTAGCTCCCCTTCTCATTGGATTTACCCTGTACTCCGGGACGTTGTTTGCTGGAGGACTGGTTGGACCCAAGTATCAATTTTTTCCTGGACTGGTGGGTGTGATCCTGGCTGGCAATCTGATTTTGGGGCTGTACTCGTCTGCATTAGGCTATATCGCCGGAGAAACGGGATTGACAACCGTTTTGATGGCAAGGTTTAGCTTTGGCGACGTGGGATCACGCTGGGTGGATTTCATCTTGGGCTTTACCCAAGTGGGTTGGTATGCCTGGGGATCGGCGCTCATTGCTCAAATTTTGAACACGCTGCTGGGTGTCCCTGAATCTCTCAACTGGCTGACGATCCTATTTTTACTTATTTCTTCTGTTCGACGGCTTACCTGGGCTACCGCGCCATGGACTGGCTCAGCCGCCTTGCCGTACCTGCGATGGTGATTCTGATGGTGTTGAGTTTATCGCTTGCGATGAAGGATGCGGGGGGTGTTGCGGGTCTCCAGGCGATCGCCCCTAGTGGAGAGATGGGCATTGGTGCTGCCCTGACGATTATCGTCGGCACCTTTGTATCCGGGGGAACCCAGGCGACCAACTGGAGTCGCTTTGCCAAAACCGGAAAGATTGGCTTCATTGGCACCCTGATGGCCTTTTTCCTGAGCAATGGATTTCTGATCTTTAGCGGTGCGCTGTGTGCGCTGGTATACGGCAATGAGGATATTGTGCAGGTGATGGCGCAGCAGGGAATGTTATTTGCCGCGCTGATCCTGTTTTTCCTGAAATATGTGGACAACTCAGGACAATACGATCTACGCCTTTTCCGTCGCGGGTGCCCACATGTTCCGCACCACCAAACGTACGCTCTTTGTGCTGGGCGGGGCAACCTTTGCGCTGATTTTGGCCTGGGGTGGCATTTACGAAGCGCTTGTGCCGTTTCTGATCCTGCTGGGTACGTTTATTCCGCCGATCGGGGGCATCGTGATGGCCGACTATTGGCTCTATCGTCGGCAGGGGTTTCCATCGTTGGATCAGCCCCAGCCAGCGTTTAACTGGGCAGGGATGGTGGCCTACGTGGCGGCCAGTGCGATCGCCTATTTTTCGACGGGTATTAAACCCATCAACGGTATTATTGCCGCTGCGTTGATCTATTGGGCGTTGAGCCAGTTTCTGAATCGCCAACGATCTACGATCGAGTCCTAGTTTCTATCGAGGAATAGTATTGTCGGAGTTACCTGAACTTTCTAATTCCCTGAACAGCCTCGATCCTGACTTGCTGGAACAGTGGGCGATCGCCGCTAGTCAGCACATGGATCAAGGACGGTTGCCGAGGTATATTCCCAAGCTGGCCATCGCCTGTCCGACTTGGTTCGCCGCACAAATTAGTACGGTGGATGATAGGGTCTACGAAGTGGGCGATCGCACCCTGCGGTTTCCTTTGATGAGCGTAATCAAGCCGTTTCTGTTTCTCTCTATTTTGGAACAGTACGGCACCGAACAGACCTTGACCCATGTAGGTATTGATCCCTCGGATCAGCCGTTTAATTCCCTAGACCAACTCCAGCAGGATCAGGGATTTCCGCGTAATCCCATGATTAACAGTGGTGCGATCGCTCTTTCTGCATTACTGCCAGGAGAGACACCCGCGATCGCCTGTCAACGGTTTCAACAGTGGCTCAAGGATCAGGCTGGATGTCATCTCGACCTAGATCTTTCGATGCTGGAGTCGGTGCGATCGGTGCCGAATGAACGAAATTGGGCGATCGCTCAAGCACTCTGCCAATCGGGACACTTGGCAGGTTCCGTAGATGATGCCCTAGATATCTATGAACGGGTTTGCTGTCTATCGGGAACGGTGGCTGATCTGGCTCAGTTGGGAGTATTGCTCCTTCGCTCTAGCGACCTGATTCAGACCCCGCATCGACGGATGGTGCAAGCGGTAATGCTGACCTGTGGCCTATACGAACAGTCCTGTCGGTTTGCGGTCGAGGTAGGCTTGCCCACAAAATCGGGCGTGAGCGGTTGTATGTTGACCTTGGTTCCCGGCAAAGGGGCGATCGCCTGCTATAGTCCACCCTTAGACGCGATCGGCAACTCAGTAGCCGGACTGGACTTCATTCGGCGGGTGGTGCGTCACTGCGATCTGAGTCTATTTGCGTAACGATTACGCCATAATTTTCATTGCCATCGAGAGTATCGCTTAATCTAGAAATACTGAAAATCGCAACAGCACGGCAATCCCTAACGCATGGTTATTCGACATGATAGGACTGCAATACTGGCGATCGCCCAACCTCAACGACTTTAGAACCAGGACATACAGGAATGTTTGCAGAGACTTCGGAACGGATCATGCATCGAGTTCGGTGGGGAATCATTGGCGCGTGGTTACTGCTGATTGTGTCTCTTTTCTATGATCCCGTTTCACTATGGCTGACGCAACCGAATAGTCCGTTGGCGCTATTTCGCACCTATCCCGATGTCTGCATTTAGGTTCAGGATTATTGTTTGTACGAAGCACCCTACGCCGGTTACTTTATCTATTACTACCTCTACGCGGGCAACTGGAACTACTATTTTTCGGGGATTTGGACGCATCAAGGCAGTCAACTCGCTACCCTCTTGAGTCCAGGCTTCTATCTCTTTGGAACGGCGATCGCCGTTCTGAAACTGATCGCAGCTCCGCTAACCTTGGGCATTGGTACGATCGCTGGCTACAAAATCGGTTGTCTGCTCGAAAAGCGGTATATCGAAGTTCTAGCCTCTATTCCCGTGAAAGTTTAGCGGTACGTCTGCGAAAACAACTCAGCCAACTTCAGCTTGATGTGGGTCAGTTTTTAGAGGGGCGATCGCTCGACAGTTTGACACCCGATGAGGTCTATGTTCTTGCTAAGATCCTGCCGGACTTCACCAAAGGCAAACGACTACATGCCTACAAACAGGTGCTCCGGGAAGCCCTAGACGAAGGGGCTGTTAATTCGTCATCTAGCTTAGACGTTTTGCAAAATCTGCGTCGAGAGCTGGATATCAACGACACGGATTACCACGGGATTTTGACTGAGTTAGGTGTGGAAAACCCGGATCTCCTGAACCCGGAAAAGCAGCGAAGCCGCGAAGATTGGCTGCGGCTCAAGAGCTACCGCGATCGCTTAGCGGCTCACCCCTACCTCTGGAACCGTCGCAAAGCAAAGGGACTGGGGCTAGAAATTCTAGAGGTTTTGCAGGGCGATCGCCCCATTGATCACGCCATAAAAATAGGTGGAGCGTTGCGGCCCCACCTATCCTTGGAACCAATCAAACAAATTTACGCTTTGACTGCTTCTAGTAGTCGCGAAAAGTAGAAGCGGGTTTTGGTCATTTCACTACGTTCAATCTTCCACCCATTCTTCTGGAGGATAGCGACAATGTCGGCCTCTCGGTGCAGATAGGCGCGGGTCGTCTTACTAGGGCCAGGGAAAAACTCACCAATCTTTTTCAACAGACTGTAAGCATAGGTCTTAGGTGCAAAGCTGAGGATAATTCGAGATTCAGCAAGAGAGCTAAGGTGCGCGATCATATCAGCAGCTTTGTCCTGGGGATAGTGGATCAGCACGTCCAGGCAAATCACCGTGTGATAGCGACCGCTGAGATGTTCCAAATCTTGAATCGCAAACTGGATTGCCTCTGGATTTTCTAAGGTTTCTTGGGCACGCTCCTTCGCCTCACCCACCATTTTTTCGGAAATATCGCTGGCAAACACCGTCGCACCAGCCTGGGCGAGAGGAATGCTGAGGCTGCCAACCCCACATCCGGCATCACAAATAGTTAAACCAGCCAGGTTGCCGTCATCGCTTAACCAACGAACCACATGATCAACCGTTTGCTGATGTCCGGTGCGGATATCAAGCTGAACCTTATTTACTTCACCGTCGCCATAAATGCGCCGCCAGCGGTCGAATCCGGTGGCGTTAAAGTAATCCCGGACAACGGTTTTATCGTCAATTCTTTCTTCGTTTGCGATGCTCATGGATCTAAAGGCTGATTAATCGTGCTAAAAAACGCTCTCCAGTCTAGATCCTAGTACGTTTAGGGCATTCAGTGGAAGGTTAGCTGGGAATAATGTGGGGCGATCGCCCCATACGCTGAGTCAATAGGGCGGAATGCCTTGCTATTCTGGATATAGAAGAACCGCTTCAGCAGGAAAACTCAACGCATTGGGCTAGGTGTTTATTCTCGCATCAGTACCGCAATACCGACGTTCATCTCGGAGTAATCCTAATGATTACCTACAGAAACGACCCCAATACCAACATTGTGGAAATTAGCATAGAGGGCAAGATTAGCGAGGCGGATTTTGATCAGGTGGTTTCACAGATCAAGGCTGATCTGGCTAAACATGGCAAGCTCCGGATTCTGGAGGAGATTGATCACGTCGAAGGAATGGATTCAATCGCCCTTTGGAAAGATGTGCGATTTGGCTTTGCCGATGTCAACGACTTTACCCATGCGGCGGTGGTAGCAGATGCAAAGTGGATGCGTACCTTTTCGGAAGCCGTGGGCAGTGTGTTATCGGCAGAGGTGAAGGCGTTTGAGCGATCGCACCTGGAGGATGCACGGGCTTGGTTAGCAACGGCGGAGTAGAGTTGAGGATGACAGTTAGGGGTGATCGCCCCACCCCAAAGAGCTGCGACTTCTTGTACGCGTCTCAGTCGTTACTTGTTGGTATCAAAAAAGAAGTCGCAGATCTGGATATCCAAAAGCGATCGGCGCACTAGCTCGTAAAAACGCACCACCGAAGCGTAGTTTAAAACCACACTCAACGGCATCAAGGAGATCCCGTGAATAAAGTTGCAGTCTTTGGCAATGCGGGAGGAGGGAAGTTTACCCTCAGCAACCGTTTAGCAGAGATAACAGGTTTACCCGTGGTTGCGTTAGACCTGTTGAAATACAAACCTGGCGGTGGCGAAGTATCCTATGAAGACTATAAAGCGGCTCATGAGCAACTCCTCCAGCAAGGCCAATGGATCATAGATGGATATGGATCGCTAGATACCGTATGGGAACGACTGGAGAGAGCAGACACCTTAATCTATATAGTTATGCCCGTTCTCCAGCACTATTGGTGGGTAACAAAGCGGTTTGTAAAGGGAGTTCTCGTTCCCCCCACAAACTGGCCTGAGAATAGCCCACTCTTAAAAGGTACGCTGAACAGTTACCATACGGTTTGGCTGTACCATCAGAAGCTTACGCCAAAGTACCGAGAGTATGTAAAGAAGGCGAAGGCAAGCAAGCGGGTCTATCACCTTCAGTCTCTTTAGGATATCAAAGAGTTCTACCGATCTGTTGAACTGGAACTCGCAAAATAAAGGTTACTATCGCCAATCGTGTAAGGTGGTTGGGTTGCTTAGTAACGTACCTTACAGCTACGCCTTGGGGGCGATCGCCCCACGTCACCTACTTCGGTTCGGTAATTCGCAACAGTTTTCGGAGTTTTTTCTCCAGCTCTGGCGTAATAAAGCGATCGCCTCGTTCCAGTTTGCCAATGTAATCCGCGCTGAGGTTGAGGAATCCGCCTAATTCCTTACGGCTCCAACCTTGACGCTCCCGCCCTTGCCGAATTTGTTCGCCCGTGAGTTCGGCAATCGCCGCTGGCGTATCGAGGGCAGATTTCAGCTTGCGGGGTTCCTTCACTCGACCTAGTAACTCTGGGATGGGATGCGGCGGCTTGATCGTCAGCTTAGCTTGCAGCAACCACTCGATCATCTTTTTCTGTCGCCAGTTGGGCGGTTTGGGTGCTTGGCTACCGGGACGAATCCAGTCGGGGTAGGTTTCCGGATCGTACTCAATCTGCCATCCCAGACTCACCAAGAGGTTGAGCGCACTGTTCCAGCGATTTTTGAGGTCACGGGCTTTGTGCTTATCCTGCAATGCCTGCTCAATTTGAGACTTCACCAACACCTCTTCGAGCAGCGTTTTTACCTGGTAA
>JACYMB010000383.1 GCA_015272205.1 Synechococcales cyanobacterium T60_A2020_003
CATCCACCAATTCACCGTTTTCGATATACACTTGCCCTTTGAGCATCGCGATTTGAGTTTGCTGCAACGCCCCTGACTTAATCGGTTCGTGGTGAAGCTGACGGTAGAACTCGGTCATCAAGCCCAATGTCCCTTCATCGCTAACGTACCAAAGGCTGGCAAGAACAGACTTCACCCCTAACTGGTTGGCCAGTCCGGCAAACCCTAGCTCGGCCTCTTCATCGCCCAGGGCTGTGCGGCATGCACTGAGCACGAGCAATTCTGCGGGCGGATCATTTAGTCCAAGGCGACGTACCTCATCCAGGGGTAATCGCTGATTCCAGAACTGAATATAGGAGTTGCTAGGATCGCCCGTCTGAAAGTCGCCGTGAGTTGCCAAATGGACAATGCCGTAGGGGGTCTCTTGACGCTGCGCCCGGAGATTTTCTAGCGTGAATCCGGCATTGATAAAGGATTTGCCTGACCATAGCTCTCCGGCAATCGTCTCTAGTTCAACAGGAACAGCAGGTAAGGGAGCCTGATCGGAAAATTCGGACGCGCCCATGACTAGAACTGAGGCGTTTCGGACATCGACATAGCGAGTATCTGTAAGACTCAGGCTGGGCACGAGACCGACACTATACTGCTCGACTAAGAACTGGTTGCCATCATGGAGGGCAGCGATCGGGAGCGATCGCAGTCCCGGAGTCATGATGAAAACTAGGTTCTCAATTTCCCGCTCGGTTAGCGCTGCCTGCAACGGTGCAATTAACCATTGGTAGAGCTGCTGGGCAGGCGGGAAATAGCGGTCAGGACTACTACGGCGATCGGTAATTTGCGATCGAAAGAGATCTGCGACTTCTTCGACTTGGGCGCGGGTCACGTCTCGCAGCGCGACCCGAACCGGATTCCCCTCAGCCGTCACGAGCAGGAGTTCCAGAATGTCGTCATCACTGGGTTCGAGGGTGATGCCAGCATTCGGATTTTGACCTGTGGAATCGAAATAGGCCGTAACGTCCTTGGTCGGTGCCGCTTCTAACTGGGTAAAGTCTAGAGCGGCTTGCAAGGTGTTCGGTACAAAGCTGACATAGATCAGCCCAGGTTTAACCCCGGTTTCTTTTTCGATAGTGGCCAGAATTTCACGAGCTTCATCCAGACTCTTGAGGTTGAGCGGTGCATCGCCTACGAAGATGGGGGGCACTATTCCCGTGCTAGGGTTGCCCGTATCGCAGAAGGGAGGACACTGGCTATCCAAGTTCGGTATGCGTTCGGGTGGCGAAGGTGGCGGTGGCGGAGGTGGCGGCGGAGGTGGTGGTGGCGGAGGTGGCGGCGGCGGCACAGTCGTATCTACATTGAGGGTGACCTGAATGGGAACTGAAGTTGCAAGCGGCAGGACGGCATTGGCAAAATCGTTAGCCGCGACGGTAAAGGCATCGAAGGAACCCGTGGCATCGATTGGGGGAGTGTAGACCAGGACATCTCCGGCCTGAATCACGGTGTCGGGTGTGACGGGGTTCCCGTTGAGGGTTAGGCTTGCGCCTGGGGCGATCGCCACAATCCGTAATTCCGTTACATCGGTTTCTGCATCCGTAATCTGGGCGGCCAGATCGGCAAAGGTGATCGGGATTGGTTGGTTTTCATCTGTCGTAAAAGTATTTGTAACCGAGAGGAGAGGTGCAGAATTGACAGAGGTAATGGTGATGCCGGGTGGCGTTCCGGAGGCATTCCCTCCCGTTTCTAAAACCTCAAAAACGCCATTGGCTAACCGCTGCACACCTGTATCGAGAGCGGCAGATGTCCCATTGACGGACGGATCACCAATCGTAAACGGGACATTATCCGGCCCGCCTCGATGGGTAATTTGAATGGTACCGTCTGCCCCACCCAATCCAAATCCTTCGGTGTAGATGCTGGCTAAGAGTTCATTCCCCGTAAACACTGCGCCTGTAATTTGAATCAGATCGCCCTCGACTACCACATTGCCCCCCGGTATGTTGTCATCTGCGGAGGTGTTAATGGATTCAGCCTGGACAGTTCCGGTATCACTAATGAGCGAGACATCACCCCCCAAGGAGAGACCAACAATGACCCCCTGAATATTGAATAGTGCTTCGTTGCTGTTAATTGTGCCAACATTAATGTCACCGATGGCGTTTACGAGGACAGTTCCCCCACCCGTGTAGATATCACCCAGGATGACATCGGCAGCACTAATGGTGAGATTGCGACCCAGCATGGAAATAGTTTCATTGCGATCCATGCGGAAGGTTCCGTTTCCGTCATTATCGGCATCGGCGGTGAAGGTGAATGTGCCTGTGCCAGGTGCAGGGAAAAATAGGGACAACCCTGGATCGACCCGAATATCATCACTCGCCGCGATCGCCACATCACCCGTTTGGTTCAGCAGGGCGGTGCTGGAAATGGTGTAGTCCAGATTAGGAGCGGTATCGACCAGGATAGTAGGCAACTGATCGTCATCGGGCGCTACAGCCGCGTTCACAATGAACACGTTGCGGGGGTCGAGCAACAGTTGGCCGGGTAGACCATTAAAGGCAGACAGATCGACCGTACCGTTGAAGAGGAGGTTGTCTAACCCCGATACTTCCACAAACCCGGCATTCGACGGATCGGCGGTATCTGCGCCAGTGGCAGAAATAGCACCTTCAAAAATCGTGGTGTCGTCTGACCAGATCACGACTTCTCCGGCATCGGGGGCAGGGGTTTCCGGTGATGTGACTCGGGGGGCGATCGCGTCTGCCCGAATGGTCGTATCCCGATCCACGTAGGTCAGGTCGGATGCGGGCAGGGTATCTTCGCCTTGGTAGTCGCCTCCGACCCGGACGGTACCGGACTGAGTCGCGCTAGACGCATCGATGTCTGCACCGAGGAGCGCAACGGTTTCGCCAAGAACGTTCACTTCCGGCGTGAGGGATTGGGCGGCGGTGCTGGATTCGGGCTGAGCCGTGTCAAGATTGCCGGTGGCGATCGCCGTTCCGGGTTCCGTAGGCAAAACCACTTGGGAACCGGATAGGCGAACGGTGCCATCATCGCGCAATTCAACGTCCGTGGCATTTTGAATGCGGGGATCGGTTAACAAGCCTGGCAGATCTAGCGCCGAAAATTCCTCCGGTATGGCGGGCGTTTGGGCATCAGCGGTTTCTAGATCCAAGCTCAGCAATGTCCCGTCTTGACTGATCCGCACCACGCTCTCTTCAGGAATCGCAGCGATTGTAATATCTCCCCCCGGAGCCGTTAGCGTTCCCGTGTTGATCACCACGCCACCGAGAAGCATCAGGGATTCGCCCGGATTCACGGCCAAGATGCCGTCGTTCAGCACCACTCCCGGATTGCTGAGGTTGAAGGAAAAAGCGGTGGGATCGCCGTTGAGTCCAGAGTAGTCCGTCGTAGCGAACGCATCGAGCCACTGATCGTCAAACAGGAGTCCGGTAGCAGACGTGGCCGTGAAGGAACCGGGAACGTCAAGCCGAGCATTTCGCCCAAAAATCACTCCGGCGGGGTTGATTAAGTAGAGGTTGGCATTGGCTCCCCGCACGCGCAGCAGACCGTTGATCACCGACGGATCGCCACCCACAACTTGCCCTAGGATGTTGCGAACGTCAGGATTAGCGAGGAATGTGGCCGTTTGACGACGATTGAGGCCAAATTCTTCAAACCGATGGAAGAGATTGGCACCGTCATCTGAGAGGCTGCCCCCCTCGATGGTAATGCGATCGCGCCGCTGGTTCACCACCGTTCCTGTCCCATCATCGGCAGGCGTGACGCGACGAGGATTGGCACTGGCGTCATCGATGCTCAACAGTCCGAGGCTGGGCAGCACCGCCAGGATTATGGCTGCACGTTTGAGGGCGATCGCCGCTTCTAGGTATCGCTTGCGATTGGCAACGGTTATGACAATGGCGACGGTGGGGGGCATAGCTTCGACCTTCAGTATAAACGTGTTTGATCATTACGACCGGGATCGAGGTCGTTCCGCAAAAAACGAATCAATCTTCGCAAACGGACGCTGTCCAGATGGGTCGTGATCCTTCTATATTCCAAAGTTCATACCCCACTCAGGGCGAATTGGCATCAATCGTTACATGGGGCGCGATCGTCTATCCTAGGTTTTGAACACCTTAGTGAGTAAATCTAAGTTTCGGTTGGCGGTATGGCAGGACATAGCAAGTGGGCAAACATTAAGCGTCAAAAAGCGCGGGTGGATGCAGTGAAAGGCAAAACCTTCGCAAAACTCTCACGGGCGATTATTATGGCGGCTCGTCATGGCGGTGCCGACCCTGCCGGAAATTTCCAGCTTCGCACCGCCATCGAAAGGGCCAAAGCTGCCGGAATTCCGAACGATAATATTGACCGGGCGATCGCCAAAGGATCGGGAACCCTGGGCGCAGATGCCGATCAGCTTGAGGAAATCCGCTATGAAGGGTACGGCCCTGGCGGAGTTGCGGTGCTGATCGAAACGCTGACGGACAACCGCAACCGTACCGCCGCTGACCTCCGCGCCGCCTTTAGCAAAAATGGGGGCAACCTGGGGGAAACGGGCTGTGTAAGCTGGATGTTTGCTCAGAAAGGAGTCGTCACGATTAAAGGGACGATAGATGAGGATGCGCTGTTGGAGGATTCCCTAGAAGGAGGAGCGGAATCCTACGAACTGATTGAAATGGACGAGGAACCCGGAGCCGAGGTGTTTTGCGCGATCGCTGATCTGGAAACCCTCAACCAAACCTTGAGCGATCGCGGCTACACCATCGATCAGGCCGAACTGCGCTGGATTCCCGAAAATACCCTCGAAGTTTCCGACCCCGACCAGGCGCGATCGCTCCTCAAGCTCATGGATGCCCTAGAAGATCTAGACGATGTGCAAAACGTGACGGCAAACTTCGACATGGCCGAAGAGTTGATGGCGGTCGGTGTTTAAGATAACCTACTCCGTTAACGACTCATCCCCCAAGTTGAACAGGAACGGGATGCCGCCCGCCTTGTCTCCCGTGACTAGAACCCGTGGCATCTGGGCACCCCCTTCGCGCCATGCCTCGATCGCCTCTTTCTTCAAGACCAGTTCTCCACCTGCCGCCTTCAGCGTCTCTGCCAGCAATCGCTGAGCCTCGGCCTTACCCTTGGCGCGGTTAATTTCGGCTTGGGCGTCCTGTTCGGCTTCTTTGGCAACGTACACGGCTCGCTGTGCCCGCTGTTCGGCAATTTGTTTTTCTTCCACGGCGCGGGCAAACTCTGGCGAAAAGCTCAGGTCAACCACGCTAGTATCCAGGACGATCACCGCATATTTTTCAAGGCGATCGCTCAATGCCAGGTCAAAATCGTCCTTGAGTTCGTCCCGCTTCGTGATCGCTTCTTCGGCAGTGCGACGGGCAGCGGCAATTTTGAAGGATTCTTGGGTTTGGGGTGCGATCACCTTGCTCACCAAGTTTTGCAGCGTGCCCTGAGTCCGTCGAATTTCCACCACTTGATTCGGATCAAGGCGAAAGTTAATGGCAAAACTAGCGCTCAGGTTTTGTAAATCACGCGTCGAGCTTTGGGCAGGCACTTCAAACTTTTGCACCGTCACATCGTATACATCCACCCGCGATACGAAAGGGGGTTTTAGATGAATGCCTTCCTGTAACGCTCCGTCCTGGGCTTTACCCAGAACGCTGAGCACCCCCGCCTCGCCCGGATTAATCACCACAAAGGAATTGATCACTAGAAATAGGGCGATCGCCAAAAGACTGCCCAACAGCACTACCGTTGAGTTTTGAGTAGACTGACGCAAAAAAAATGCTCCTTAAATTCGGCGTTTAGTAACTGAGTTTCAGGGGAGTAACCGGAACGTCATCCATCGAGTCCACCGTCCGAATGCGGGCAATCCATCCGGCATCCTTCTGCTCTTTGCTCAAGTTTGCTTCGTAGGATTGGTGACACTCCTGGGCGCGGGTCTCGGTTTTACACGCAATACAAGCGGATACAATCCCCGACGGATCAATTTGCTCAACGACCCAAATTGCCATAGTTCCTCACTCCCAAATGATGAAAATCAATGCCCCTTCACTGTATCGAATGCCTAAAGGGTCTGCATAGGCAATGAGGCTAAATGCAGCAAATGTTCACCTGTGACCCGGCAGGTGCGCCAGTCGGATAAAACGGCTGCCCCCATCCGTTCATAAAATCCAATGGCAGGAGCGTTCCAATCCAGTACGCTCCACTCTAGCCGACCACAATCCCGTTCTACAGCAAGCTGAGCAAGCTGCTGAATCAGCGCTTTACCAATGCCGCGTCCGCGATACTCCGGCAAAACGAACAAATCTTCCAGGTAAAGTCCGGGTTTGGTCAGAAACGTTGAATAGTTGGTGAAAAACAGCGCAAAGCCAACCGACTGTTCCGCTATATCTGCGAGCAACGCCTCTACCACCGGGCGATCGCCAAACAGGTGATCTGTGAGTGCCTCTACGCTACCTGTTACCTCATGGGATAGCTTCTCATACTCCGCTAATGCCTGAATTAAGGCAAACACCGTTTCAGTATCGTTGGGCGTTGCCGGACGAACCACCACAGAATGAGTCATGCAGAATTTTGGGAAACACAGCTCTGCAAGTATAGCAACGGTCTAGAATCCAAGGCTCAGCGGGAATGTCAGGATATTGGTAAATCAGAGGATATGAGGGGCGATCGCCCCTACCCTTCTATCGCAGCCAGCCTTTTAACCGCGCGGAAATTTGGGGACGACGCAGTTTTCGCATCGCTTTGGTTTGAATTTGCCGTACCCGTTCGCGCGATAGGTTGAAGATAATGCCAACTTCTTCTAGCGTGTGGGTTTCCCCGGTTTTCAGACCGTAGCGCAGAGCAATAATGTCCCGTTCCCGTTCGCTGAGCACTTCCGACAGAACGCTGTAAATTTCCTGGCGCATCATGGCTTCGCTGGTTTTGGCTTCGGGAGACTGGGTAGTTCCGTCTTCCAGCAAGTCCATCAGCTCGGTATCTTCCCCTTTGCCCACCCGATGGTTGAGAGAGAGCGATCGCCGCCGCACCTGCTGCAACGTCCGCAGTTGTTCCACGGTCGTATCTAAGGCTTGAGCGAGTTCGGTCTCGCTGGGGTTGCGGTTCAACTCCCGTCGCAGATCTCGGTGGGCTTTCTTGAGCTTATTCAGCTTCTCAACAATGTGAATCGGTAAGCGAATAGTGCGGGCATCATTGGCAATGGTGCGGGTGATGCCTTGGCGAACCCACCAGTAGGCATAGGTGGAGAACTTATAGCCCTTATCTGGATCAAACTTCTCTGTAGCCCGATTGAGGCCGATCGCTCCTTCTTGGATCAGATCCAGGAACGGTACCCCCCGATTGAGATAGCGCTTGGCGATCGAAACCACCAGGCGCAGATTCGACCGAATCATCTGCCGCTTTGCGGTGCGGCTCACGTGCAATCGCTGATCAAGCTGCCGTTCGGTAAGATTCAGTTCAGCGGCGATCTCAGCTTTGGTGGGCGTTCTGTCTAACTCCTTCCGAAGGCGATCGCGCAACTGTTCCACATCCACCATGAAGCGTACACGCCGAGCTAGTTCGATCTCCTCTCCGGGCTTGAGAAGGGGATACCGAGCCATTTCCTTGAAAAACGCGCCGACGGCATCATCCGAAATGGTCTTGGTGTAGCCCATGGTTTGAGCCGTACCCAGCAGATCATCGGCATCGGCATCGTCACCGAATAGGGCAGGGTCAACCCCCTCATTTGAGGATGAATGTTCCACGCCAACATCTGGAACATTATCGTTAGAGGCGGAGTCCTCAGAATCATTGAATCCCTCACTGGAATCATCAAATCCCTCAAGAGATAGACGATCATCCAGATCGGCAAGCAAATGTTGCTCAAAATCTGAGGGGTTAACGCTTTCATTGTCATTCGTGTCGGTCAACGTGCGAAGAACATCCGGAGACGCGATCACATTACCAGAACCCCATTCGGCTGAATCATAGTCAAGAATAGCTTTCATACGCGTATGCACAGTGTTTGAGGGAGCAGTGAATTAAGGCTTACTACGAAAAATGCGGAATCTCTTCAAGTTCTTTTTTTGTTTTCAAGTTTAGAAATTGATTGATAGAAATCACCCGTGGGCTGCTTACAGATAACAACTCATTCTCAGGCAAGAACAGTGAATCACTGTTCTAATTGATAAAGATTTAAGGCTTCACCCACAAAATTCTTGTCCCACAAGAACATATGTTTTAGTCTTGAGCGAGAATCTTATGGGGCGGAGTCGCCTCTTGCCTATGTCATGCATCAGTAACCTCAGAAAGATGGAGACTGATGTATGAATTTTCATCCTTAGCTTCTGAGTGCAACGTAACCAAAAGCGTGAGGGTTCCACTTTCAGCACAACTACCCATAGCGTTTATATACCCTAACTGGACGTAAATCAACCTTAGGGATGGATGACGTCCTCTTTGCTTACGTCGAATCTACTACAAGAATTAAAAATGTCAATGGTTTTTCAAAACCTTCATATTTCTTCTAGATCGCCCCTTCTAGAACTTATCGGTTCGCAATGGTTTTTGGAGGGTTTATAGACGATGCGATCGCCCATTACGAGTGCTCTAAGTTGCAATTGATACCAAGGATGTCAGGCGATCTCAATACGGATTCCTTCGATGCGGAGATGATCCTAAATCGTTGGAGAGATTAGTAAGGGCGATCGCCCTCAGTCCCAAATGTATTCAAATCTTAACTTTGAAGATATGTAGCTACTCTGCAACGTGTATTCAATTTATTTGAAGTAATCTTTATCTTTGACTATCAGACGGCGGATGCGTAAGAGGCAGGACTGCCGATCAAACTGCTATGGCAAAATGCTAATAATTTTTAGATGTGGAAAAACATGGTTCGCTGATGAGCTGATAGCGCTGATTCTAGATTTTTTAAGTAAAGATAGCTACATTTTGCTGAAATTTATTCCTATGTACAAAGCGTGGGTTGGCTCTCTAGAGGGAGTTTCGTGAGTCGTTATTATCTTTTTAATATTGCTTTTTTGCAAACACAATGTTTGTTTTTTTACGAAGTTTGAGTTATGAACTAGTCCTTTTTTAGAGAAGATTAATAAGATTTTGGGTTGATGAAGTGTTCCAAAAAACTGATGGTTTCTAAGGATTTTTATTCTCAAGTCATGATGCTATTTTCTCATCGTTATAATTGCGCGGGCGATCGCTGAAATTACGCTATATTCTGTCTTTGTTGCTTGTCCTTTAGCCCTTGCAAGACGGAGGCTGGGTACGGTCTTGCACGGGACCAGACATAAAGGTTAGGAAGAATTCGGCAGAAATGGTCTATAGGGTGCACAAACCTGGTAGATTTGAGCGAGTATGGACAAGCAACAGTTGAGCAACATGAAAGTCCTAGTTATTGGTGGTGACGGTTATTGCGGTTGGGCAACAGCACTCTATCTATCCAACCGAGGGTACGAAGTCGGTATCTTAGACAGCTTGGTGCGTCGGCATTGGGACATGCAGCTTTGCAGCGATACCCTAACGCCGATTGCGCCCATTCAGACTCGAATTCAGCGATGGAAGGATCTCACGGGTAAGTCTATCGACCTCTTCATCGGAGACTTAACGGACTATGCCTTCTTGAATAGTGCGATGCAGACGTTTGAGCCGGATGCTGTGGTTCACTTTGGTGAACAGCGTTCTGCACCGTTCTCGATGATTGACCGAGAGCATGCGGTACTCACCCAGGTCAACAATGTGGTGGGTACGCTAAACCTCCTCTACGTAATGAAAGAAAGCTTCCCAGATTGCCACCTGGTCAAACTTGGAACCATGGGTGAGTACGGCACACCCAACATTGATATTGAGGAAGGCTACATTACCATTGAGCACAACGGACGTAAGGATACGCTGCCGTATCCGAAGCAGCCCGGTTCTTTCTACCACCTGAGTAAGGTTCACGATTCCCACAACATCCACTTCGCGTGCCGTGTTTGGGGACTTCGTGCCACCGACCTCAACCAGGGAATTGTGTACGGTGTCCTCACCGAAGAAACGGGTATGGATGAACTCCTGATCAACCGTTTCGACTATGACGGTGTGTTTGGAACGGCGCTCAACCGCTTCTGTATTCAGGCTGCCATCGGGCATCCCTTGACGGTATACGGTACGGGTGGACAAACTCGTGCTTTGCTCGATATTCGGGACACGGTTCGCTGTGTGGAATTGGCGATCGCCACCCCAGCCCAACCCGGTGAGTTCCGCGTATTCAACCAGTTCACCGAAATGTTCAGCATCCACGATCTGGCCATGCAGATTAAGAAAGCAGGCAATGCAGTAGGGCTGGATGTAGAAATCAACAACATCAGCAATCCACGGGTGGAGCTTGAAGAACACTATTTCAATGCGAAGAACACCAAGCTGATTGACCTCGGCTTGCAGCCTCACTACCTCTCGGATTCGCTGTTGGATTCATTGCTGAACTTCTGTGTGAAGTACAAAGATCGCGTTGATGAATCCCAAATTCTGCCCAAGGTATCTTGGCGTCGTTAAGGACTCCAAATGCCCGCCGATCGGAACGAACGCTCCTGTAGGAATCTAGCTGGAGTTGTTCTCACTCCGGTCGGCATTTGGGGCGATCGCCCCTATGCATCTAAAATTAATTTTTTCTAGATAAGACCTATGCGAATTGCGCTCTTTACGGAGACGTTTCTCCCCAAAGTTGACGGCATTGTGACCCGCCTGAGCCATACCGTTGAGCATCTTCAGCGGATGGGCGATCAGGTCTTGGTTGTGTCGCCAGATGGGGGACTCACCGAATACAAGGGCGCAAAAATCTACGGCGTACCGGGATTTCCATTGCCTCTCTATCCTGAGCTGAAGTTGGCCTTACCCCGTCCCTCAATTGGGCAAGCGCTGGAGGCGTTTCAGCCGGATTTGGTGCATGTGGTGAATCCGGCGGTGCTGGGACTGGCTGGACTGTATTACAGCAAGAGCTTGAATGTTCCCTTGATTGCGTCTTACCACACCCATTTGCCGAAGTATCTTGAGCATTACGGTCTGGGCATGTTGGAAGGGGTGATGTGGGAACTGCTGAAGGCTGCCCACAACCAAGCGCAGTTGAATCTTTGCACCTCTACGGCAATGCAGGACGAGCTAACAAGCCACGGGATTGAGCGGGTGGATGTGTGGCAGCGGGGTGTGGATACGGAGCTATTCCAGCCGCATTTATCGAGTGCTGAGATGCGATCGCACCTTAGCCAGGGGCATCCTGAACGTCCGCTGCTGCTCTACGTGGGGCGACTGTCTGCCGAAAAAGAAATTGACCGCATTAAGCCGATTCTCGAAGCCATTCCGGGGGCACGGTTAGCCCTGGTTGGCGATGGCCCCTACCGCCAGGAACTCGAAAAGCACTTTGCCGGAACACCGACTCATTTCGTCGGGTACTTAACAGGTGTTGATCTAGCGACGGCCTTTGCTTCGGCAGATGCGTTTATCTTCCCCTCGCGTACAGAAACCCTGGGTCTTGTACTTCTGGAAGCGATGGCGGCAGGCTGTCCCGTTGTGGCGGCGAATTCGGGAGGTATCCCGGATATTGTCACTGATGGCGTGAACGGCTACCTGTTTGACCCGAAGGATGATCAGGGGGCGATCGCGGCTGCCCAGCGCTTGCTGGCTCAGTCCTCGGAGCGGGAAACCTTGCGTCAGAATGCACGGTTAGAGGCGGAAAAATGGGGATGGGCGGCGGCTACCCAACAGCTCCGCGATTTTTACACCACCATTTTAGAGATGAATCGGTTGCCATCGGCGGCTTAACGGTTGGATGGGGCGATCGCCCCAATACCTGGACAAACAGTGCGGTTCTGAATTTTATGCACTGGGATTACGAAATTCTGGAACAAGTTTGGGTAAGCTAGGGAGTGAGATGGGTTGCTATCCCAGACCGATTGGGTAGAGGCTCAAATTGTTACTGTTCGTGCACTATCAATCGCCATGACAGCCTCCTCTTCGCGCCTGCCAGATTCTGAAAAGCCATCTGCCGCGCCCTCCTCGCGGAATCCTGAACCGGTTATTATTGAAGCCACCGCCTTAGAGGCAGACGTAGTCGCGTTCCAGACCCCCCACTCTGACATTCACACGGCGGTGGAGGCGGCGACTCCGGCGAGTAGGAGCAGCGCCCTGGCCGCACGGCGCGGCAGCTTTTCGTCGTTCTTGGCACCGCTGAAGCAGGATACCTTCCGGCAGGTGGTGTCTGAGGTTGAGCAAAAGTTAACAGTGGTGAATCAAACCCTGTCCATGCTGGATATGCAGCAGGGGTTTGAGGTGATCCTTGAGGAAATGCTAACCTCGATCACCTTCAAAACGGCAGAGTTATTAAATGCCGATCGCGCCAGTATTTTTCTGCTCGATGAAGAAAAAAATGAGCTGTACTCGATCGTGGCGGAGGGAGAAGGCGGACGCACTCTTGAAATTCGGATTCCCGCTGATAAGGGGATTGCGGGAGAAGTGGCGACTCGGAAACAGGTGGTTAACATTCCCTACGACTTTTTTGACGATCCGCGATCGGCTCAGGCGAAGATTCAGTACGAACGCACCGGATATCGCACCTATACGATGCTGGCGATGCCGCTGCTGAATGACGATGGCGATCTGGTGGCTGTCGTGCAAATGATCAATAAGCTGAAACCGGAAAACGAGCGATCGCACCCCTTGGAAGACCGGATCACCAAAGACGGCTTTTCCGCCGATGACGAACAGCTTTTCCGAGAGTTTGCCCCCTCAATCCGGTTAATCCTGGAATCATCGCGATCGTTCTACGTTGCTACCCAAAAGCAGCGAGCAGCCAATGCCTTGATTGAGGCAACCCAATCCCTCAGCAAGAGCAGCCTTGACCTTGAAGAAACCCTCAAAAAGGTGATGGACGAGGCCAAGGAGTTGATGAACGCCGATCGCAGCACCCTCTGGCTGTTAGATACCGATCGGGGCGAATTGTGGACGCAGATTCCAGGCAAAGATGGCCAACTGCAAGAAATTCGGATTCCCAGGGAAGCGGGATTTGCAGGCCAGGTGGCAACGACGGGCGATCCGCTGCTGATTCCCTTTGATTTGTACGATCATCCCAATGCCGAAACGGCGAAGGAAACGGATAAGCGCACAGGCTATCGGACATGTAGCATGCTGTGTATGCCTGTGTTCAATGCGGATGGCGACCTGATCGGTGTGACCCAGATCATTAACAAAAAACGGCAGGGGGAGTTTCCACCGTACAATCCCGATGATTTTCCGAATGCACCGGAGCGCTGGCGGGCGAGCTTTAACCGCAGCGATCAGGAATTCATGAAGGCGTTCAACATTCAGGCCGGGGTTGCCCTTCAGAATGCCAAGCTGTTTGCCACGGTGAAGCAGCAGGAAAAAATGCAGCGTGACATTTTGCGATCGCTCTCCAATGGCGTGATTTCCACCGATAACCAGGGACAGGTGATTGCCGCCAACGAAAGCGCAAAACGGCTGCTGGGACTAGATGAGCAGGCTAGCTTGACGGGGCAATCTGTGGATACCTTGATTCGGCTTGAAAAATCTGACTTTTCGCGCTGGCTGCATGCCGCCCTCACGGGGAGCGACGAGAAAAGCCAGCAGCAGTACTACCCGGATCAAACGTTGCTTCCCGTTCAAGGCGAAGAACAACACAGCATTAATCTCTCGCTGAATACCATTCAGGATGCGGTCATACCGGAAAAAGTCTCAGGGGCGCTGATCGTGATGGACGATGTCAGCGATGAAAAGCGGCTGAAAAGCACTATGTATCGCTACATGACCCAGGAGCTAGCGGAACAGCTTCTGGAAAATCCCGATGCGGCCAAAATGGGGGGCGATCGCAAGGATGTATCTGTCCTGTTCTCCGACATTCGTAGCTACACGACCCTGACCGAAAACTTGATGGCGGAGGAGGTCGTAGAACTGCTGAACCAGTACTTTGAAGCGATGGTGGATGCGGTGTTCACCTATAAGGGCACCCTCGACAAATACATTGGTGATGCGATCATGGCGGTGTTTGGGTCGCCTCTCCCTCTCGATGAGCATGAGTGGATGGCGGTGCAGACGGCATTGGAAATGCGTCAGCGGCTACGGCTCTTTAACCAGCGGCGATCGGAGCAGGGGCAGATTCCCATTAAAATCGGGATTGGGATTAACTCCGATGTGGTGATTAGTGGCAATATTGGGTCGAGTCGGCGCATGGAGTTTACGGCGATTGGGGATGGCGTGAACCTCTCCTCCCGCTTGGAAGGGGCGAGTAAGCTCTATGGAACCGATATTGTGATTAGCGAATCGACCTACAAACCCTGTGCCGATCGCATCTGGGCGCGAGAGTTAGACTATATCCGCGTAAAGGGCAAGACTAAACCTGTGGCTGTGTATGAGTTGATTGGATTGCAGTCTGAGGCGATTCCTGATAGGAAACGGCAGATTATGGATCACTACCATAAGGGGCGCGAACACTACCTCAACCGCAAATTTGCCTTGGCAATGGGTGAGTTTGGGGCAGCTCTGGAAATCGACAAATCTGACAAATCCTCAGCGTTACACCTAGAGCGATGCCAATACTGGCTACAGTCGCCACCGGAAGATGACTGGGATGGTGCCTGGACGCTCACCGAGAAATAATGTCTAGGGGCGGGTTTGGTCGTTCAATCTCGGTAATGGCTGGGACGTGGCTGCCAAACCCGCCCGTACAAAGGAATATTCAGATGGATAGGAATTAATCAGCCTGCGGGCGACTCGCTGGGCGCGGTCGGAACAGATGGCTATGGGTGGGGTTGTAAAGGCGCGATCGCACCTGATCACTCTTGGGAAAGCCAATCTCTCGTCCTGCCAAGGCGGGACTAATGATGTAAAGCGTCGTCCGGATCAGGTCTTCATCTTGGGTCACCTGCGCCATTTCGGATAGCGGCACGACCCGAATCTGCTCGTCTGGCCATCCCACCCGGTAGCAAATGGCGGTGGGTGTTTCGGGAGCGTAATGTTCTAGCAATTTCGCCTGAGCTTCGTCCACATGGCGAGCGCTGAGGTACAGGCACAAACTGGCTTTATGCGTGGCTAGGGATGCTAACTCTTCGGTTTCCGGAACTTGGGTGCGACCGCTAATGCGCGTCAGAATAATCGTCTGCACCAGCTCCGGCACGGTCAGTTCGACGCTCAACTTGGCCGCCGCCGCCTGAAAGGCGCTAATACCCGGCACAACTTCAAAGGGAATCTCTGCCTCAGCCAATTCCCGCATTTGCTCATGAATGGCGCTATACAGGCTCGGATCGCCCGAATGCAGCCGAATTACAGACCGACCTTGCCGCACCCGCTCAATCATCAACGGCAGAATGTCTTCCAGGGTTTTGTTCGCCGTCGGAATCACCTCGGCATCCGATCGCACCATTTCCAGGACTTGCTTAGGAACCAGCGAATCTGCGTACAGAATCACGTCTGCACTGGCTAGGAGCTTTTGTGCCCGAATCGTGAGCAAGTCCGGATCGCCGGGGCCTGCCCCCACAATGTAGACCGCTGGGGCTAGGGGAAGGATTGAAACACTCTGAGCCGCTGGATTGGGCTGGAGGGTTGAAGTTGAGTTAGTCATGAAGGGCAATCGCCACCAATAGTTAGAACATAGGTTAGAACGGCGTTTTATCTGTCTAGACCCGGCTGCGGAGTCCCGCCAAAATTCCTGAGCCTATCGAGAGCAGCACCAACGCCCACATTGCCGTTTTGGGAATGCTAGGTAGGACTCCGAATGCTTGCAACAGCAGGAGCACCGCCAGAATGATGAGAAGGGTGCCCATGATGTAGAGGAGAATTGTAACCGCCAGGTTAGGAGAACGACCACTCACAATTGAAATACCTCACACGTGCAAGCCCTATTTTGTCACGAATTGTCTGAATTGACCGCGAAGACAACGGTAATCGTCTAGGCAACGCCCTGCGATCGCAGTTCATCCAATTTAGCCCGCACCACCTGAATATCCTGCCACATCAGCCACTTTGGACTGCCCTTTTCACGGGACTGGTTCCGTAGCAAGTACGCCGGATGAAAAATCGGCATGCACAAGCGATTTTCCCATTCCAGCCACTGGCCGCGAATCTTTGTAATCCCGCGCTTATCACCGATCAACCCTTTTACCGAGGAGGCTCCCGTCAGGAGGATAATTTTCGGATCGACCATGCGGATTTGTTCAATCAGGTAGGGTCGGCACGCATCCATTTCGGTCTGGGTCGGTGTGCGGTTTCCCGGGGGACGACACTTCACAATGTTGCAGATAAACACATCGTCCGTGGTGAGCTGCACCGACTCCAGAATTTTGTCCAGCAGTTGACCCGCCTTCCCCACAAACGGCAACCCCGTTTCATCCTCGTTTTGCCCTGGCCCCTCCCCCACAATCATGATGGGAGCTTGGGGATTGCCCCGACCCACAACGGCATGGGTACGGGTTGCGCCCAAATCGCACCGCTGGCACTGGTTACAGTGAACCTTCATTTGTTCCATGCTGGTGTAGGTTCCGGGGGGAATGGGAACCGACGCACGGGTGGGAATGTCATCTGGATTGAAGGTAGGCGGTGGGCTGGGTTCTGGACTTCCACCGAACAAATCCATTTGGGTTAGGTCAGACATGGCTTGATGGGGTACGGGTGTGAACGTTTGCGAGGAGTTGAGTCTCCCTTGCAATGCAGAATTGCCCAGAGACAATTCCTATAGATATTCGCACAGAAATTTATACCTGTGTCTAGTCTCTTCGGACGTAACTGCATTTGTGCTAACGGGGTGAGCCGTCTACAAAACGCAACATTTCACAGTAAACAGACTAGAATTGGTGTCGATTGGTTACCGCATTTTTATGAGCAGCGCAAACACAACACGGAAACTTGTCCAGCAACCTTGGTTTCAGCGCTTCGAGCGTTGGGTTGGGGAATCGTCCTATGTGGGCAATGCAGTATTTTTTGAAAAAGAGCAGTTTCCCTGGGTCGAAGAACTGGAGGCCAACTGGCACGTAATCCGCCAAGAGCTGGACGCCGTGATGCCGTTTGTGGATGATCTGCCCAATTTCCAAGACATTTCTGAGCGTCAGTATCGGATTGCCAACGACGATCGTTGGAAAACCTATTTCTTTTGCGCCTTTAGCTACAAGGCACAGAAAAATTGCGATCGCTGCCCCGAAACCACACGATTAATCGAAAAGATCCCAGGCATGAAGGTCGCTTTCTTCTCCATCCTGGCTCCGGGCAAACATATTCCCGCCCACCGAGGCAAACATAAAGGCTTAGTTCGATACCACCTCGCGTTGAAGGTGCCCGAACCTCGTGAACAGTGCCGCATTCGCGTAGACAATCAAATTCGCTACTGGGAAGAAGGGAAAAGCTTGCTATTTGACGATACCTACGACCATGAAGTGTGGAATGACACGGATGGCTATCGGGTAGTGCTGTTTCTGGATATTGCCCGTCCCCTGCCATTTCCGCTGTCGCTTTTGAATTGGGCAGTCAATAAAGTGGTGGCGTCTTCGTCGATTGTGCAGAAGGCGAAGCAGAACCACGAAGCCTGGGAGAAAAAGTTTGCACCTGTGGAGCAGGCTGCACGGTCTAGCGCTAACGCCCAGTCGTGAAGATCAAAGGGACGTGACTAGAACGAATGCCAATGAAGACCGTTGCCTAGGGGACACCTTCGAGACAGTCTTTGTTACATGATTGCCCAAATATCATGAAGCATTACGGCAATGGTACGTCGCTGAATTTGCTGGCATTATGGAAGCATGGACTGTGAGTGGATACAGATGGTGATATTTGGTGCATCAGACGCTACAGCTTCCTGGTGATATGGTGCAGTATGACAGTACAGGGTGCTTGATTGCGCCCGTCTCGTCTCGCAGCTCGTGAATAAACCTTTCTTTCCGTATCCTAACGTTGTGGGCGCTCACGCCGAGATCTTGTCTCCCATTGCCTCGCACCTTGAGACCTGTGTTCAACTGGCTGCTCATCTTTGTCATGCCCCGATTGCGTGGCTTAGTGTTGGCAATCTTCTAGATACACCTATGGTGCTGGGGGTGGGTTGTTCATCCGAGAAATTGGAATATTTCGAACAAGAGATGGCCCGCGATCGCCCCCTCCAGTCCGATGCTTTGTTATGGCGAAACGATGGCACAAATGGCTTAACGTTGCTTCCATTTGGTGGAGGGCAATGGTTTAAAGCCGCATGGCCTCTGATCAGCAGTCGCAAGTTTGTGGTAGGACACTTATGTGTTGTTGATTATATTGCACGGCAACTGGATGAGGGCACGTTGACCTTGGTTGAGCAACTAGCTCGGCAAATGGCGTGGATGATTGAAAGGCAAATTTTGGACGGAGAAACGCATCCAGATACATCCGACGCACTGGAGATTGTATGGCAAACTAACCAAAAACTGCAGCTTCGGGTTGAGTCCCTTCAGGAAGAACATTTCTATCTGAATCAGCTCAACTACTTCATGGATACGCTCCAAGATTATGGAACCTTTAGCGAGGCGATCGCCCAACTACCAGCCTTGTTAAAAGCCATGTTCCCCGATCAATGGGGACGTCTCTACTTATCCGTTCAGGCCATGAATGCTGTAGCTTGGCAGACTAAGCCGTCAAACTGTGTGGAAACCTTGATATGGGGGAGAGAGGGTGGTACTCAGCAGCAAAAACTGCCGGTCAATTGCCCGGTTATCCAGTCTCTCTATCCCTACTATTCAATCGCAGACAGCGAGGAATCGAGGGATATGTGCTCTCTGTGTAAGTTTTCTGACGGGGTAAGGTCACAGGACAATTTTTGTGTACCGCTGGTGGGATATGACTCCCACATTCCGCCACTGGTGAATGGTGTGTTATCCGTGTCTGTTGATTCCGACTCAGGATGGTCTCATCTCCAGCGGCAGATGGTGATTCAAGTGGCACGCCATTTGGGGAAAGTACTAACCCGTCTTAAGCAGTACGATTTGATCCATGAGCAAAGTATTCGGGATGCGCTCACCGGACTATTTAACCGACGATATTTAGCCGAGGTATTGCCCCAGATTCTGCATCGCGCCCATCACGGACACTACCCAGTAGGAGTTATTGTGTTTGATATTGATCATTTCAAGCAATTTAATGATCGCTACGGCCATTTAGCAGGCGATAAGGTGCTTCAAGATTTCGGGGTGTTCCTGAAGGGCTTTGTCCGAGGCACAGATTTGGCCTGCCGCTATGGTGGTGAGGAGTTTGCGCTGATTTTGCCGGAAGCCAATTTGGAACGGGTGATGCAGCGGGCAGAACGGCTGCGTCAGGGCATGCACTACATGAAAATGGAGTATCAGGGACAAGCGCTCGGAACCGTCACCATCTCGGCAGGGGTGGCTAGTTTTCCCCGGAATGGCGAAACATTAGAAGATTTGATTGCCGCTGCTGATTCGGCGCTATACGAAGCTAAGGCGCAGGGGCGCGATCGCGTCTGTGTGGCTCAGGAATAATCAAAATCGATAAAGTAGCCGTCGTCATCGTCATCCTCATCGTCATCGAGATCATCATCGTCATCGACGAAATGCTCCTCGACATCCACGAGCACGCACCCCTCAATCCGCCAACCGTGGGTAGGCCGACGTTTCATTAAGTACAACGCCCGTACTACGTTTCCGTCACTATCCATGAGTAAAATAGGCTGAACCCACTGCCCATCGGCGATCGCCAGGTCTTCAAAAATCACCGATCGGGGACGATAGACCGATGGATAGGCGGTGCGTACCATCTGCATAAAGCGTTCCGGGGTTTGAAACTGCCGCTGAATGGTGGGACTAGCAAAGAAAAAGGCGCGATCGCCATCCTCCTGCTGAAAGGCTTGCAGTTGCTCGGAAATGATGGATTTGATGGTGGTGCGATCGTTGGGCGTAATGTTCATGCCTAAGGCATCCTGTATGGGGTTCGGAGAAAAGCGTTTACCACCATACATAATGCAGATTGAGAGCAATTAATTCAACAGGTAGTGGCAACTGTGGACTATAGATTGGAGCTTAGACATAATGCATTTATCACTACGCAAAATCATTGCTATCAATAGTTTGAATCATTGCTATAGTATCTGCTATTCTTTGGAAAAAATGTCCCAAAATCCAAGGGAACGATCTAACTGTTCTTTGGATACCTCGAACGAATCAACCCTTATTGACGAACGAATCAATCCTTATCGAGAGCAGGAACGAAATTTCAATCCCTGCGGGTCGATTCCCCGCCGCTCTGCGGCGTAAAATGCCAGGATGA
>JACYMB010000384.1 GCA_015272205.1 Synechococcales cyanobacterium T60_A2020_003
GAAGGAAACGCCTTATTCTCAATACGGTGTGCTTCTTGCTGTGACCAATTACGTACGAGAAGCGTTTATAGCCCGGATATTGAGCTCCCATGCAATTGGGCATTGATGGAACTGCGCCGAAAACCTGTTAGGAATCTTAAATAAAGCCAAACCAAGCGGTTGAAAGTACGAAGGGATGACTAGATTCCAAACTCACTTCCGTGGCGGGAACGCCATCTAGTTCCAAGCGGTGAGGAGTCAACGGGTCAAAGAGATCATTGGGTTGACTAAACGTGCGATTGGGCTGAGAACTGCGCTGAATCAGAGGCGGGCGATCGTTGCCTGTTGCGATCATTTTCACTTCTCGCACGCCAATGACCAATAAACACAGTTGATTGATAGGAGCTTGAAACAGGAGGCGTATGGATTGGCGTCCTGCAAGCGGCATCAGCACACTCTCGCGCCGATGCGTCCAAAAAATAGGATTGGAGGGTTGAAGGGCGATCGCCCCTTCAAATTGAATTCCTAAAGTCTGAAATTGGTCTGTTACGACTTCAAACGGACATAATTTTGAAAAATCGAGCGTCTGAACCTTCGGAACTTGGCATGAACCTACGGAACCCGCGTCTGACAAGCGGTTGTAGGTTCCGTAGGCTTCAGATTGGACGTATGGGCTTTGATTGGATGAATCTGAACAGACAAATGGAGACCAGGAGGGGCGTTGAAAGGAAACCATAGGTAAGACACTCAATGATGCACTAAGGGGCTCTACAGAGAAGGTTTCCAGCTTTGCGTAGAAAGTTCCATTTTTTGTGGCAGTTCTTGAATTGGATGCTTGGTTCTATCTCAGAAGGCGATCGCATCCACCAAACTTAACATCGGTTCTATCTCCAATTTCATCCCGCTAATCTGGAACATTCCCCTAGATCTGGGGTCATACTTCCATAGATATTGCATTCTGTCCCATGAAGGAGAATCAGAGATGATGTGCTGGCATACATTCCGATCCGGTACGGCATGGATGATGTGTCTGGGCATGGCTACGACTGCCCTTGTGCCATTTCTAGCATCGGCACCTGCTACTGCTCGACCAGAACCCATCACCCTCGCACAGCTTTTCCCTCAAAGCCGCACTGTGATTCCTGCGGGCGCTGTCATTCCGGTTCGTTATGATGACGCTGAAAAAATTATCCTAACGCCAGATGAAAGCTTAGAAGTCACGCTAACGGTTGCCCAGGATCTCTATTCCACATCGGGTACTCGCCTGATTCCTATGGGCAGCCTCATTGAAGGCAACTTAGTTCCTGCGGAGGGAGGCAGTCAGTTTGTCGCCGAAACCATCATCTTTCCCACTGGAGTTAGCCGTCCCATTGATGCCGTATCTGAGGTTGTTACGAATCGAGAAGTGATCACCGAAGAGTCTGACCCGGATTTGCTCCGGGGAGCCGCAATTGGAGCAGCAGCGGCGGCGGTACTTGCTGAAATCTTTGGCAGTATTGATTTCTGGGAAGTCCTCGGTGGTGCAGGTCTAGGGGTACTGACGAGCATTCTCATTGGGGGCGATCGCGATGAAGTTGAAGTAATCGTCATTGAACCCGAAACCGACCTTGACTTAACGTTAACGTCTGATTTCGCACTGAATTAAGGCGTTTAACTGAATTTCTCTGAACGGTATGCCGCTCCGCATGAACTTGGCATTGGTCGTCCCCAATCCCCTGCTCCTTCACTCTGGGAAATTCGCCTAAATTTGCACTTGCTCAATTGGGTTGACTAGCATTAAGATAGTAGACTGTGTCGAATTATGGCGAACCTATGCCCAAGCTGAAGAGTCGCAAGGCTGCTGCGAAGCGTTTTCGTCGCAGTGGCAGCGGAAAAATTATGCGTCGGAAAGCTTTCAAGAATCACATCTTGCAGCACAAAACTGCAACTCGAAAGCGTCGTCTATCTCAACCTGCTGTTGTTAACGAGCGGGATGCTGAGAATGTGGAGCTAATGCTTCCCTATTTGTAAGACATGGGTAGAGCCAGGTTGGAAAGCCAAGCACCCTAGAAATCAACGTTTTGCTTAAGGAAATAGTCGAACATGGCACGAGTCAAACGCGGTAATGTTGCCCGGAAGCGCCGCAAAAAAATTCTAAAGTTAGCGAAAGGATTTCGAGGATCACACTCGAAGCTGTTTCGGACAGCAAATCAGCAGGTGATGAAAGCCCTACGCAATGCGTATCGCGATCGCCGCAAGCGCAAGCGTGATTTTCGTCGTCTTTGGATTGCTCGGATTAATGCTGCTGCTCGTCAACATGGCATGAGCTACAGCCAGTTGATTGGCAACCTCAAGAAAGCGGATATTCAGATTAACCGCAAGATGTTGGCGCAGATGGCCGTTTTGGATCCATCCGGTTTCGCCAAGGTTGTTGAGGCCGCAGGCAAGGCATCTTAAATCTTTAGGCGCATGACCAATCGTCGCGGCCTGAAATGGATTGCCGCATTGATGCTCGTGGCTACGACTATGGGGGCGCAGATCAGCTCTGCGTCCCTTCCTATTTATGCTGCTGAGTTAGATGAAATTATTGAGCGGGGTTATCTCGTTGTCGCTGTTAAGGATAACTGGCAACCCCTTGGATTTCGAGATGATGATGGCGAGCTCGTGGGTTTAGAAATCGAAATTGCCCATCGTTTGGCTGCAGAATTATTGGGCGATCCAACGGCGGTTGAATTAATTCCTGTGCAAAACTCTGACCGTCTCTCCGTACTCCTCACTGGAGAGGTTGACTTAGTTATTGCAGGAATGACAGCCACCGACGGGCGATCGCGCCTTGTGAGTTTTAGTACGCCCTATTACTTAGACGGCACTGCCCTAATTACGCGATCGCCTGACATTCAAGATATTTCCGACGTTTCGGGAGTTGTGGCGGTACTCGAAGGTTCTAGCGCAATTTCTACGGTGCGATCGCGCCTTCCTGATGTAGACATGATTGGCGTTTCCTCCTACCAAGAGGCGTTGGAGCACTTAGAAAACGGTGAGGCGATCGCCTTTGCCGGGGATACCAGTATCCTCGCAGGTTGGGTACAAGAGTATCCTACCTATCACGTCTTACCGACAGTATTATCGGTTGATGCCTTGGCGATCGCGATGCCTAGAGGAAATCAATATTACCCGCTCTATCAAAAGATCAACGATGCGATCGCATCGTGGTACGAGGATGGCTGGCTGTCAGAGCAGTTAGATTATTGGGGTTTGCCCTAAATTCTCCGCAAAATTGAACCCATTTATTTCAACCTTCTCAGCTATCCGAGCCTCTCAATCCATAGCTTCATGCTGTTAATAAGTAGAGAGTCCTAACTCAACGTAGCTCTGGAACCTAGAAAGCTCGGTATACCGTTCTCAGGACATCGTTTAATTCAGGTTACCCACTTACCATAAGCACAACTAAGGAATTTTTGGAAACTTGAACTGAAAATCCTTTAAATCCTGTGGCAAGATTACCGAAGTGAACTAATATAATTGCCTGAGGCCATAATCAGTTTCTTAACATTTGCGCTGATGCTTTAACTGAGTTCACGCTTATCTGAAGTGCAAGGTTTCTGATGAACCTTGCCTCTTGCGTCCGCTTCGTTACTGACTCTTTCTGACACCGTCGTTCAATCCCACTCAACGATTTCCGATGCCCTCTTACCTTTACCATTTGGCTGCATTTGTGATATCAGCTGCGATTGTCGTGGTGACTACTCCCCTGGTCAAGGCAGTTGGGCTGAAAAGTGGATACTATGACCCTCCTGGTGGACGTAAGGTTCACAAGAAGCCCATGGTTCGGCTGGGGGGGGTTTCCATATTCATCGGCTGTTTGGTAGCGCTACTGACCGTGTGGGGGCTAGGTGGATTTGGCACGCTACCATCAGACAAGGAGTACGAGGTTTGGGGGGTGACCATTGGTGGCCTTGCGTTTTTCCTCATCGGCCTAGCAGATGATTTATTCAATCTTCCTCCCCTTGTGCGCTTACTGTTGCAGAGTGCGGTTGCTGCGTGTGCATGGTCGGTAGGGGTTCAAATTGAGTTTCTGACGGTTCCGTTTATGGGATTGATCAGCTTGGATCCCTGGATCAGCTTGCCGATTACCGTCGTTTGGCTCGTGGGAATGACCAATGCGATTAACTGGATTGACGGCTTAGACGGTTTGGCAGCGGGGGTCTCTGGCATTGCCGCTATGGTGATGTTGGTCGTTTGCCTATTCATGAATCAACCTGCGGCGGCTCTGATTGCGGCTGCACTGGCCGGAGGATGTCTAGGATTTCTCCGCTACAATTTCAACCCTGCTCAAATTTTTATGGGAGATGGCGGCTCCTATTACATGGGATTTACGCTGGCAGGCATTGCGGTGATTGGTTTGGTCAAGAGCGTGACCACGGTTGCGGTTTTGCTGCCTTACGTGATCCTCGCCGTGCCCATCCTGGATATGTCGGCGGTTATCTTAGACCGTCTCCGCAATGGCAAGTCACCCTTCAAGGCGGATAAGCGACACCTCCACCATCGCCTTCTGAATGCTGGCTTGTCCCATCGCTTTACGGTTTTATTCATCTACACCCTGACGCTTTGGGTTGGGAGCTTGGCACTCGCCTTCTCGAACGTGCCCAGTGGGATTGCCTACGCGATCGCGGCTACGTTGCTTCTAGTCTACATTTGCTGGAAAGCCCGTAAGTATTCCCGGTCAAGGGGTTAAAGGTTTCCGACTATGCTTGGAAGTGCTGAAGTTATTTGTGTTGGCACCGAACTGCTACTAGGCGAGATTCTAAACAGCAATGCCCAATTCCTAGCACAAGAGTTTGCTAGACTGGGCATTCCCCACTATTACCAGACCGTTGTGGGAGACAATGTTCTGCGTCTTCAAAAAACATTGGCGATCGCCTGTGAACGCTCCCAAATTATTGTTTTCACCGGGGGACTGGGGCCAACGCCGGATGATCTGACCACCGAGGCGATCGCGGATTTCTTTGACACTCCTCTCATTGAACAGGCCGATGTCCTAGACGATATTACCCAAAAGTTTATTCGTCGGGGGCGGGAGATGTCGCCCAGCAACCGCAAACAGGCATTGATCCCCCAAGGAGCTTCGGTGCTGCCCAATCGCCTGGGAACGGCTCCGGGGATAATCTGGCAGCCACGCCCCAACCTCACAATTCTCACCTTTCCAGGGGTTCCCCGCGAAATGAAGGCGATGTGGGCGGAAACGGCGGTGCCCTATTTGCAGAGTCAGGGATGGGGCCAGACGACGATCCACAGCCGCACACTGCGATTTTGGGGCATTTCAGAATCGGGGTTAGCTGAGCAGGTGGAATCCTTTTTGAGCTTATCCAATCCTACCGTTGCTCCCTATGCAGGTCGTGGAGAGGTGCGGCTTCGGATTTCGGCAAAGGCCACCTCTGAAGAAGATGCGATCGCCCTAATTGACCCAGTTGAAGCCCAACTGCGCCAGATTGGCGGCGACCATTGCTACGGTGGCGATGAGGATAGTTTGGCATCGGTGGTTGGCGCGTTGCTCACCCAGCGATCGGAAACGCTAGCCGTTGCAGAGTCCTGTACAGGTGGAGGCTTGGGGCACTTAATTACGAGCGTACCGGGTAGTTCGGTGTACTTTCGGGGCGGCATTATTTCCTACGACAACGAGATAAAGGTGCAGCTACTGGGTGTAGATTCATCCGTTTTAGACTCCCTGGGAGCCGTCAGCGATGAGGTTGCCAAACAGATGGCTCAGGGGGTGCGATCGCGCCTCGGCAGCACCTGGGGAATTGGCATTACAGGAATTGCAGGTCCGGGTGGCGGCACCGAGAGCAAACCCGTTGGCTTGGTTTACATCGGCATTGCTGGGCCAAACAACGAGGTCGAAAGCGTTCAGTATCAATTTGGTGCCTACAGCGATCGCGACTGGATTCGATGGCTCAGTGCTTGCAATGCCTTGGATCGCCTGCGTCGCAGCCTTCTAGCGTTATCCAGAGCGTAAAACTTTCGAAAGCGATCGCTGAGAATCCATCATTATTGGGGTATCATAGTTAGTAAGGCACTGATTCTGTGGCTATCTTGTTTCGTTTGTTAGCACATCACCCGATAATCCAAAAGAGGGGAGAGTGAAAGTTAATGGCTCAAGTTGAACAGGTACTCGAGAAGATCAAAGAGCTGCTCCGTCGATTGATCGAAGCTCTACTGGGACCTCAAGCCGAACCTGAGCCGGAACCCATTCCTATTCCGGTTCGGGAGCCGGGTCGCCGCTAATAGAGCTAGGGGTCATCTAGCGAGATAATTGTGTGATAAGTATTTTGGTCATTCACGGTCCAAACTTGAATTTGTTGGGCAAGCGTGAACCTGTAGTTTATGGGCATAAGACCCTGCCGAGTATCGACGAAAGTTTGATCGCTCGCGGTGAATCCCTAGGTGTCGCTGTTGAAACTTTGCAGTCGAATCATGAAGGTGTTTTAGTGGATGCCATTCATGCAGCGATGAATGTCCACGATGGTTTGGTGATCAATGCCGGGGCTTACACGCATACCAGTATTGCACTGAGAGATGCGATCGCCGCTACTAACATTCCGACGGTTGAGGTTCATCTGAGCAATATTTATCGACGCGAGGAATTTCGTCACCATTCCTACATTGCGGCGGTAGCGATCGGTCAGATCAGTGGTTTTGGTGCCCACAGCTACGTACTGGGATTAGAGGCACTGGTCAATCATCTCCGAAACAAGTGAGCCCGTTAGCCCTACTCATTGGATCTGAAAATCAAAATTTAGCAATACAAGTCTACTAGAACATCTCAGTCCACTGATTTCGGCTCTGAGATGTTTGAGCTTTTAGTCCTGCTGTGAAAGTCGCTGTACCGATTGCCCGCTTAAACGGCGATGGGCATCTTGAAGAAATCCTGGAATCGTACCAGCATGAGGGCTGTGAGTTAGACACTCCGACAAATCTAAGCTATCCACCTTGTCTGCTTTATTGCCCGCAAACCAGTGGCTACCATTGCCCAAGAGGTTATAGCGCATCTTGGCGTAGTCCACCATATCGAAGGCGATCGCCAAATTCCGGAGCCACAGGATGGACGGAATATTAATGCCTCCGGGTGTCTCTTCATAGCGCGGCAACCCTACGAACCACGTCCGATACCAGTCTTCTCCTAAGGCGGCGATCGCCGCCTGTTCCAAGCGCTCCAAAATCGGCGGCAGAACTTCATCCGCTCGTTCTAGCAGATCCAGTGTTTTCAAGTGCTCATCGAAATCCGTAGGTTTGGCAGCACCAATGCTGAGGGTATGCACCTCTGGATGACTGAGACAAAAGAGATCGTTGAAGACGATCGGACTCAGAGGCGCACATAAATCGATCAATTTCTGAGGAGGCTCGTACAGCTTACCCCCCTTATCCGATGGACTGATGATGAAAACCCCCATGTCCTGCTGAGTAGCCGCCAGAATCGCATCCCAGTTGGTCTGGTTGATGTAGTACCAATGGAGATTCACGTAGTCAAACCAACCCGTTTGAACAGCCTTCATGATAACGTCTAACGGGGCGTGGGTCGAGAATCCAATATGTCGCAATCGACCCTGCTGCTGAAACTGGCGTGCTACGTCCAAGCATCCGCCCGGTCGAAGCGTCCAGTCCAAGAGTTGCGGCGTGTTAACCCCATGGATGCCAAATAGATCGACGTAGTCCAGGCGCAGATTTTTTAGGGATTGTTCAAGGGTGCGGGCGAATTCCTGCGGATCTTCCGTCGGGGAAACTTTGGTTTGGACGATGAGCTTCTCGCGCGGCAGCTTTGGCAGTACTTGCCCTAACTGTGCTTCCGAGGTTCCGTAACCACGGGCGGTTTCAATGTGGGTAATGCCCAGTTCGAGCGATCGCCGAATCGTGGCGTCAATGTTATCCTGATTCTCCTGAGGAATCGTCCAATTGGCAACGTCTTTCCAGGAGTGCTGATATCGCATGCCGCCACACGAGAAAACGGGCATTTGCAACTCTGTCCGGCCAAAGCGTCGATATTGCATGGTGACAAACGTAGAGATCATTCAGTGTCTTGTACAAAGCGTTTCGTAGAACCAGCAAAACGCTTCAACTCCTCAAAGCGTGTCTATTGAAGAGGGCTATTGCTGATTTTACATAAAACTTAATAATTATGCTGATAGGCTCCCAGCAAGGTTTACTTTGCGGGGGAGCCTACATCGTAGCAATTAACGGTAAATCGCAAGACCAAACAACCCGCCTACATTTCTCGAACGGAGGGTTGACCGTCAATGATTTCACCAATGAGCACCACATGGGCGACATCGATGAATAAACCATTTTCCAAAACACCAGGAACGTTGTTTAGCATCTTTTCCATGCCGACGGGATCATCAATTCCGCCATCGAAGGTGACATCGAGAATCATGTTGCCTTGATCCGTAATGACCGGGCCATCTTTCTTAACCCCCATCCGCAGGTCAGGTCTACCCCCCAGGGTTTCAATGAAACGAGAGACTGGGGCGGTCGCCATCGGTAGCACTTCAACTGGGAGGACAAAGGTTGTGCCCAGCTTGTCCACGAGTTTGGAACTATCCACAACTACGATAAACAGCTCTGCCAGGGAATCAATAATCTTCTCGCGAGTGTGGGCTGCTCCGCCACCTTTAATCAGATTCTTGCGCGGATCGACTTCATCGGCTCCATCGATCGCAATGTGAATAATGTCTACTTCATCTAGGGTGACTAAGGGAATGCCGTGTTGCTTCGCGAGTACCGATGCCTGAAACGAAGTCGGGACACCTTTGATATCACTGAGTTCGCCAGACTTGAGGCGATCGCCCAGTCGCTGAATGGCATACGCTGTAGTTGATCCAGTTCCCAGTCCAACAACTGTTCCCGACTGCACGCGGTCTGCAGCCGCAAAGCCCACCTGTTGTTTCATCACCTTTACGGGATCTGTCTCGGTCATACAAGCCTCCTACAAGGTCTCCAAACTATCTCCAAACGGTTTATACCACGTTGACTGGAGCATCAGAGAGTTGAGGATAAAAATACGCCGTTAGATTGGCTGGATTGACCATGGGATCGGAGGCTTAGTGCTTTGATAAGTAGGATGAGAAGTCATGGAAAATATTGTCTCTCGCAAGGTTCCGTCTATGTGTGCATAGAGTTTTAAGTTTGGTATAGAATGACCGAACGATAGGAGTCCTGATTAGTTCAGATTTTGATATAGCGCTACAGTCATAGCATTTGGAAAAATGTGTTTTCAGAAGCCATGCAGCGCAAGGGTTGCGAGCATAGCTCCTGGCATTTAGGGGCGTAGCGCTCCAGCTTGTTGTACTTGGCGCTCCAGCTTGTTGTACTTGCAGTTGATACCCTATGCTGAATTCTTTAGACTCTTCAGGCTGTTCAGATATCGTTCGAGTTCATATCTTCGTTTCAGGACGTGTACAGCGGGTTGGCTATCGATTTTCGACCTGTGATCAGGCGGCTGTTCTCAACGTAAACGGGTGGGTGCGGAATCTACACGATGGACGGGTAGAGGCTGTCTTCGAAGGATCGAAAGTCCAAATTCAAGAGATGTTGCGATGGTGTCGGAAAGGACCACCGTCTGCCATTGTTCAGGATGTTAGGGTTGAGTATGAGCCACCCGCAGGGCTAGACGGCTTTCAAATTATTCGGTGAGGTCACCTCATTTTGTAGGAGAAGCATGGTGTCATTTATTCCTGTTGATCGCCAGACGATTTTAGATTGGTTGGCTGAGCACGTTCCCTCGTCTCGGATCCACCATATTTTGGGCGTTGAAGAAATGGCGATCGCCCTAGCAAAGCATCACCGCTTGGATCAGGAGCGAGCCGCTCAAGCGGGATTGATGCATGACCTCGCCAAATATTTCAAACCTAAGCGTTTACTGCGGATGGCGAAAGCAGAAGGATTGCCGATCGATTCTGTGTTGGAAGCCAATCCCCACCTGCTCCATGCAGATGTTGGGGCGATTGTTGCACGGGACGAGTTTGGGGTACACGATCCTGAAGTGTTGGCGGCGATCGCCAATCACACCCTTGGGCAACCAGGCATGAGTCCTTTGAGCTGCATTGTGTTTCTGGCAGACACGCTAGAAGCAGGTCGAGGCAACACCCCCGACCTGCAAAAGCTGCGGCAAAGCTGCTATGAGAGTCTGGATCGTGCGCTGTGGATGACCTGTGATTATTCATTGCAGTACATCATATCCAAGCGGCAGTTGATTCATCCCCGCACGATCATGACGCGCAACTGGTTTTTACAAAAAGCCGTGTCTCGGCAGGATAACACCGCTCAAATTGCTTCGTCCTAAGCGGTTTTGACCCCTTCTGGATTTGCCGTTTCAATCAAAATTTGGCGCACTTGATCCGGCGTTAAATTGGGGTTTGCACTCAGCATAAGTGCCACAACGCCAGCTACGTGGGGAGAGGCCATAGACGTTCCAGAGTAGGAATCATAGCCATTTTGCAAGACGGTTGATTTCACTTTGACACCGGGGCCAACGACAAAGGGGAGTGGTGTCTTGCCCGCCGGATTTGAGAATCTGGCAAGATCATAATTTTCCCGAATTGCTCCTACCGCAATGCCCAAATTATCAAGAGCAAACGCAGCAGGTTCGATCGGCGAATCTACGCCGGGAATTGCGCCATTGTTTCCAGCCGCCATGACGGCGATCGCCCCTTTTCGGTAGGCATATTGCAACGCCCTTTGGGTTGCCTGTAGCGTCGGTTCACCAATGTAGGCTCCCAAGCTCATATTGAGAACCCGCGCCCCATTATCGACGGCATAGCGAATACCTGCGGCTAGGTTTTGATCAAACTTCTGGGTTGAGTTATCATCCCGACCATCAATAACTTTGACGGGCATGATTTTGGCATTGTAGGCTACGCCCGTTACCCCAAAATCGTTGTTCATCGCTGCAATCGTTCCGGAAACGTGGGTTCCGTGCCCATCCAAATCCATTGGATTATTGGAGTCTGTATCCACAAATTTCCAGCCGCGCACGTCATCAATGAAGCCATTCTTGTCGTCGTCGATGCCGTTGCCTGCAATTTCACCTGGGTTCTTCCAAATATTGTCTTTGAGATCTTTATGGTTATAGTTCACCCCTGTATCCAGGACGGCGACAATCACATCCTTGCCCGTAAAGCCCTCTGCCCACGCCTCCGGAGCGTTAATCGCATCGAGTCCCCACAAATCGCTCGTATTTGGCAGCGAAGCGAAGGGAGCACGTTTTAGGGCAGCAGCAACCGCAGCAGCAGCGTCCACAAGACCATAGCCTGATTTGTAATCAAAAACGGTTGAGGCGACGTTGTCTCCGGTGGTAACCTTGAGTCTGTATCGCCCTGTGGCCTCCCGATCAAAGCTGGTGACCTGAATCTGGTAGCGAGCGCGATTTTCGGTTTCAAAGCGGATGTAGGAATTGCGATCGCCCTTGCTGCGATCGTCGTTTGACTGCACCACTTGTTTGGTACGACGGTCTATCAGTTCCAGGACAGGATCAAACGCGGTTGAAACCAGGGAGATCTCAACGCTTTCACCGGATTTAACTCGACCTAAGGCAAACAAGTCAACACGACGATTCTGACGATTGGGATGGAGGCGATCGCCCTTCCCTAGTTTCCCCTTGTATACATCATTCGCAGCGAGACGCACCCGCTCCTGCTGAGCTAGTGAGCGACTATCGACGGCAGCACTGCGCTGAAAGGATTGCCGTTGAGAGGGTGAATCGACCGAATCAAGCAGGGATTCCGAGTATGAACGAGAAGACTGAAAACGAGCGCAGGGTTGATCCAAGAGTCGATCTAGGGACTGAGACATGCCAACTAGAGACATGGAAGTATTCATACGGTGAAGAGTGGGCTGAATAAAAACGCGATACTAACGAGCAACTGTCAGATCTCTACACACCAAAGCATAGACAAACTTTGAGAATAGAGAATTATTCCTGCTCGCAACTGTCCATTCATTCTGCAACGACCCACGGAAACCGCAGAATCTCAGATCTTCAGTTCTGTGTGGTGTTGCTCTCTGGCCGGATCCATTGTGACTACAATTCTGATGTAACGAATTCCGATGAATTACGGAACTCAGGGGGGTATCCGATAGGCGGGGCGATCGCTCACAACTCTAGAAATTAGACCCATCCCACCGTGAAGCTACGGTAGACTCTAGAAAGTTCATGCAGGAACTTCTATTCTTGGCAGTTTAGTGGTAGTGCGGCAGCGCAGCCTATGACTCTCACCATCAGGCCTTAGCGTATCGTTTGTTGGAAGTACGGTCTACATCATTCACCATGAAATCATTCATTCGTCTAACGTTGCTAGCTCTTAGTATAACGACGCTGTTAGTTACATTGCAGTCGATCACCGTAAACGCAACTCCCGTTGCGACAACCACCTCTAGCCCCGCTCAGATGCTCATGCATTCTCACGACGGCGATCGCCCAGTGGCGTCGGAGGCGATGGCCCAAGAACCCAGTACTCCTGTGTCCACGGAATACGTGACCTATGCCACGGTAGATGACACGCCCATCACAGGTTACTTAGCTCGCCCAGAGGGTGCGTCTGATGATCTGCCGGGTTTAATCGTGATTCACGAGTGGTGGGGACTGAATGAAAACATTGAAGCCATGACCCGTCGTCTTGCTGGAGAAGGCTATGTCGCGCTGGCGGTCGATCTTTACGCAGGCGAAAGCGCTGATGCCCCAGAGCAGGCACTCGCCCTCGTAGACAAGGTCGTGAGTAACCCAACCGCTGCCCTGGATAATTTGAACCAAGCTTACGCCTACCTCAAAGCCCAAGGTATTGACACAATGGGCAGTATTGGCTGGTGCTTTGGCGGAAGCTGGTCGCTGAATACAGCGCTGCTTTTGCCCACTGAACTGGATGCCGCCGTCATCTACTACGGTGGGCAGCTTGTGCTAGACCCGGCAGCTCTGGCAACGTTGGATATGCCAATTCTGGGTATTTTTGGTGAACTCGATGATACCCCGCCTCCGGAAACAGTCCGGACATTTGCCTCTACGCTCCATGATTTGGACAAAGATGCTGCCATCTATCTCTACGAGGGAGCCGATCATGCGTTTGCGAATCCATCCGGTACCCGGTATAACCGCAACGCCGCCACCCACGCCTGGAATGTGACCATTAACTTTTTGAATGAGGCGTTGAAGTAACAAACGGCCATGACTCCGGCAGACATCGAAGCAATTCTGAACCGCGCATTTCAGCAATGTGAGGTTGAAGGCGAAGCCCTTAGCGATCGCCAACAGCAACTTTTGCTGGCTTTGGTGGGTTCAGATGTCATGGCCGCGTTTAATCAGGCGATCGCCCCTGATCCCGCCCAAAATCCGCTAGATCTACTCACCCCAGAACAACGCAGTGCCCTGCTGGACTACATTCAACGTCATTCAGACCAGGACATTTCGTGGAAGGTGGACTTACTCAACGATTGGCTGCAAGGGCGCGACTCTGGCTCGGTGCAGTTTATTCGCGATGAGTACGGGCTACCGTGGTTGGAGCAGGTGCAGCCCATCCACATCAATCGCTATCTGGAATCTGAAGCCTTAACGTTGAACGTGGGCGATCGCATCGAAGTTTCCAATGCCCTCTGGGAATGGGTACAGGACGGTGATCAAGAATGGTTTCCTTGCACGGTGATTCATCTCAAGAGCGACCCATTACCAGGGGAACCGAACCGAACGTGCTGCATCGTTCGCTTTGATAACGGCATGGAAGCCGAAATTCAAGGGATTTACGACTGGAACCGCTATCACTGGCGATCGCCCCAACGATGATAGGGTCTAGGATTCAAATCATCTTTCTGCATGGGCGGAAGAGGGATGTTTCACCGGAGAGAAATGTCCTTCAGATTTCATCTGTGACTCTGCCACCTCCCAGGTCGGTAAGCTAGCGCCTTGCTGTTCCCAATGGGTGTAGGATGCTTCATCGCACCAAGTTGCTAACTTAGGCATCGCCTGTCGATGGGCACCGGAACTACGGTAGGCACGCATCGCGGCTTGATCGTGCCACACGGTTAACGTCCAAAAGGTAAAATTTGGCTGGCGACGCGGCGTTGAGGCCAAGTGTCCCGGTGCGTTTTTCACTTGCCGGAATGATCGTCCCGTATACCAGTAGAAAGCAGGGAGTGTCCAAGGCGATCGCAACCGTAGGCGAGTCACGGAGACAAAGGTGGTTGAGGGGGCGAGGGGAGTATCCATTCCAAAGAAGTTGAGCAACTTAGTTCAAGCCTAATGCCTGTTTCAGCGCTTGACGCATAACGTCTACAGGTGCGGTGTGGTCCAACCAGAGTTCAAAAGCGGTTGCCCCTTGCTGTACCAACATTTCTAAACCGTCAATGGCGATCGCCCCTTGCTGCTTTGCATCTCTTAGAAGTTGCGTGGGATTCGGGGTGTAAATGAGGTCGTACACCAGAGTTCCGGGCTGAATCTGCTGAATTTCATCGGGGGTTAACGGGGATGCATCGATCTTCGGAGCCATGCCCAGAGGCGTTGTATTCACAATCAAACCTGCCGATGAAAGCAGATCGGGCAACACTCCCCACTCAAAAATGTCTAACTTCGCAGATAGTTCTGTGTTCCAACTTTCTAAAAATGCTTGCAACCGATCGCGATCGCGCCCCACCACCTGGATGCGATCGCACCCCAGATCCGCGCATCCAGCCACCACCGCCCGTGCAGCGCCTCCATTCCCCAGCACAACAACGGGACACTGGCTCCAATCTCGCGCCTGAGTCCGTAGGGGTGAGACAAAACCCGTTACGTCAGTATTTGTGCCAAACCAACCCGTATCCGTTCGGCAGACCGTATTCACGGCACCGATGGTTTGAGCAACCTCCGAAATGTCGGATAGAAGCGGCATGATGGCTTGCTTGTGAGGAATAGTGACGCTAAACCCCTGAACGCCAATAGCGGCAAAACCCGCGATCGCCGTTTCTAACTGATCCGGTGCGATCGCAAACGGGAGGTAAATATAGTTCAGACCGAGGTGGGCGATCGCCGCATTATGCATCACAGGCGATAGAGAATGCTCGATGGGCGAACCAATCACCCCTAATACCTTCGTTTTTCCAGTAATCTGCGGTTGCCCTGTTGTCATCATGCTGCGTTGCCACTGTATCAACTGTCTGCTCCTAGAATACGATGGAGGTATTCCCGCCGTAATCTGGTAGGCCAGAGGTGCACTGCTCATTATTCAAGTTTGAGTGTCTTGAAATTGAACTAAAACGCTCAAAACGTCTTGGTCATTATGCAACAGCAATACACGTTGGGGAATCATGCTGGGAACTCTGTGTGGTGGACGCTACACAATTATTCGAACGATTGGCGCAGGGGGATTTGGGCAAACCTATCTCGCTGAAGATAGCCAACACTCCACCGCACGGCAATGCGTGATTAAACAGTTTCGCCCAACCACCACCGACGCCAAGATGTTGGAGGTGGCGCGTCGCCTGTTCGATACCGAGGCGCGGATTCTGGAGCAACTCGGCGAGCATGATCAAATTCCTGCACTCTATGACTTCTTCGAGGAGAATCAAGAATTCTATCTGGTTCAGGAATTTATTGATGGCAACTCCTTAGCCGATGAAATTAGCCCTGATGTCCCCTTCACCGAAACGGAAGCGATCGCCCTTCTTGATGATGTCCTCCAGATTTTAGAGTTTGTCCACGGTCGGCACGTCATTCATCGGGATATTAAACCCGGCAACCTGATTCGCCGCAAGCGGGACGGCAAAATGGTGCTGATTGATTTCGGTGCTGTCAAAGAACTCAACACCCAGTTTGTGGATCAATCGACGCGGAGCAGTTTCACCGTGGGCATTGGCACCCAGGGCTACACGCCGCCCGAACAGCTTTCTGGCAAACCCCGCTACGCCAGCGACCTCTACGCCTTGGGAATCACCGTAATCCAAGCCTTAACCGGACAATCCCCCTCGCAATTTCAAGCCGACTCTCGCTCTGGTGAAATTGCGTGGCACGATCAGGCCGTCGTCAGTCCGGCCTTTGCCATGATTCTAGATCGGATGGTGCGGTTCAATGCCTCTCAACGCTACGCATCGGCCAGCGATGTGCGGCGATCGCTCCAGCAAATGGCAAACTTACCTACCTCTCTTACCCATCTTTCCCCCTCCATGCTGATTCCCGAATCGATACTGCGGAATGAGCAAATCACAGAACCGCCCTTTCCTCGGTTAGTTAAAGGACGACTTGGGGTAGGATTGGCGATCGCCGCCGCCATGACCGTGACCGGACTACTGCTCGGCATTCGACAACTGGGTTGGCTGCAACCGCTGGAGCTAAAAACCTACGACCAAATGACCCGCCTCCGAGCCAGTGCGCCGCCCGATCCCCGCTTGCTAATCGTCGAAATTACCGAAGCCGATCTCCAAGCTCTCCAGCGCCCTACTCCATCCGATGAAACCTTAGTCCAAGTCATCGATGAGCTACAGCAGTATAATCCCAGCGTCATTGGCTTAGACTTGTATCGTGATCTACCCCAAGAACCGGGCACAACCGAACTGCGCGAAAAACTGCTTGACGCCGACAATATTGTTGCCATCACCAAAATTGGCGAATCAGCGGCGGACAGCATTCCGCCTCCGCCCAATATGCCCAGCGATCGCGTCGGCTTTAATGATATTCCCATTGACCCAGATGGCATTGTTCGCCGCAGCTTGCTCATGGCATCCACCGATGCCGGGGTGTTCTATTCCTTTTCTCTTCAAGTCGCGCTGCAATACTTGGCTGATCAGGGTGTACTTCCTCAAAACAGCGCCGATCACCCAGACACGCTGCAACTTGCCACCAAACCATTCTGGAGCCTCAAGACAACGGATGGTGGTTACCAAACCATCGATGCCGCAGGCTATCAAATCATGCTGGGCTACCGCTCCGACGGCGAGCCTGCCCAGACGGTTTCCCTGTCGGATGTGCTTGCCGGAACGGTCGATCCAACCTGGGTGCGTGGCAATGTTGTGCTCATCGGCACGACGGCTCCCAGCGCAAAGGATCTTTTCAATACGCCCTACTCGGCACAGAGCGATCGCCAAATGGCAGGCGTCATTATCCACGGACAAATGGTCAGCCAAATCCTGAGCGTCACAGAAGCTCAAGACCAACTGATTTGGTTCTTCCCCGATTGGCTTGAAGTAGTCTGGATTGGAGCATGGGCTCTTCTCGGTGCAGGATTAGCCTGGTTTCTAAGGCATCCCGTGGTTCTGGCAGTCGGAAGTCTGACGGTTATTGTCATTTTGGGAGGCGTAACGCTCATCCTGTTTATCAATCGTGGATGGGTGCCTGTCGTTGCGCCAATTGCAGCATTCCTCATGGCCGATATTGCGGTTGCACTTTGTCGAACCTATCTTGTTGAGAAACAGCAAGATGCGCTGACCGATTTCTTGCTGCCGCAAAAGCAAACCGCATGGTCGCCGGAAGATGAAACGCGAGTATAAAGCTCTTTTGACCCCACTCACCCTAGTTCCGTTGATCAAACGGCGAGAAACCCCTACCTTTATGGGGGGAAACTTTTGCATTCCAATACCCCAGGTTTTCGGTAACCTGGGATAAGCGAACGTTCAGACTAGCAGATTGTGGATTTGGAATTGTCGAATAATGATTGACGAAGAAAAGCAACTAGAAGAAACCCAGGAGACAACTACATCCTCAATGGATACCTCAGAGGCAGGCGATTCAATGCCAGCAGGTGCGGGCGATGCTGATGCTGCTGTGTCCGTCAGTGATGCCCCTACAGATGAGCATGTGTTGAGTATGGAAGAGTTCCTAGCTACTCCCGATGAGGAATCGGATAAAGCTGGAGCCGAGCCATCAGAAGGCATACCTGGAGTTAGCAGTGCTGAACTGAGTGCTCTCCAGCAGGAAATTGAATCCTTGAAAGTTCAGCTAGAGCGCCGCAGCAGCGACTATATGCGCTTGGCTGCCGACTTTGAGAACTTCCGCAAGCGAACCAGTAAGGAACGGGAAGAGTTAGATGACCGGGTGAAGTGTAATACCGTCATTGAACTCCTACCTGTTGTGGATAACTTTGAACGGGCGCGATCGCAGATTAAACCGCAGACCGACGCGGAAATGGCGATCCACAAAAGCTATCAGGGTGTGTACAAACAGCTCGTTGATGGTCTCAAGCGTCTCGGCGTTTCCCCCATGCGGGCTGAAGGCCAAGAGTTTGATCCCAATCTCCATGAAGCCGTAATGCGCGAAGCAACCCACGAGTTTCCGGAAGGAACTGTGATTGAAGAACTGATGCGCGGCTATGTGTTGGGCGATCGCATCCTGCGCCATGCCATGGTGAAAGTTGCCGTTGCCCCAGATGATGCCTCTCCATCGGATACACCGCCATCAGAATCTTAGTCTTAGCTTCTATAGTCTTAGCTTCTATAGATTCAGCGGATTCAACGCACATCCAGACCATGCACTGTAGCTAGTTGAAAATCGCTAGCTAGATCCTTGAAGCCTTATCTCAACGATTTAATTCGGAATTAGAGAAGCACGCCAAGCACACAGCTAGACGCATTTTTCAACTATCTAGCATATTAAATTTGTTTGAGTTGATCGAATTACCGCAGAAATGCGGAATACTGGCAAAAGACGGGCGGGATCTTCACATGATTCGTCTGGCAGTCTACCAAGTAGTTCCTCAGTAATATACAGCCGCTAGCTATGGGAAAAGTCATCGGAATCGATCTAGGTACAACAAATAGTTGTGTTGCTGTCTTAGAAGGTGGTCAACCCATCGTCATTAGCAATTCTGAGGGAGGACGAATAACGCCTAGCATCGTTGGGTTCGGCAAAAATAACGAACGACTGGTAGGCCAGTTAGCTAAGCGACAAGCGGTGACCAATGCAGAAAATACTATCTACAGTATCAAGCGGTTTATTGGTCGTCGATGGAACGACACGGAACAAGAGCGTAAGCGTGTGCCCTATACCTGCATCGCCGGACGGGATGAAACCGTTGATGTACAGGTACGCGGAGAAACCTACACCCCCCAGCAAATTTCAGCCATGATTCTGCAAAAGCTAAAGCAGGATGCTGAACATTACCTGGGTGAGCCCCCTACCCAAGCTGTGATTACGGTTCCTGCCTACTTCACGGATGCCCAACGGCAAGCCACCAAAGACGCAGGGACTATTGCAGGGCTTGAAGTCCTCCGGATCATCAACGAACCGACAGCGGCAGCGCTTTCCTATGGGTTAGACAAGCAAGATCAGGATCAGTGTGTCCTCGTCTTTGACCTTGGAGGCGGAACCTTTGACGTATCCATTCTCCAGCTAGGCGATGGCGTTTTCGAAGTCAAGGCAACCGCAGGAAACAATCACCTCGGTGGCGATGACTTCGATAGCGCTCTTGTTGACTGGATGATTAAAAGCTTCCGAGAAACGGAGGGCATGGATCTATCCACTGATAAAATGGCACTTCAACGGCTAAAAGAGGCTGCTGAGAAGGCGAAGATTGAACTTTCAAGCATGATGAGTACGTCTATCAACCTGCCCTTCATCACTGCGAATGAGACTGGCCCAAAACATCTGGAAATGGAGCTAACTCGCGCCAAGTTTGAAGAATTGTCGCGGGATTTAATCCAAGGAACGATTGAACCCGTTACCCAAGCCCTCAAGGATGCAGACTTATCCCCTGACGGTATTGATCGCATTCTTTTAGTGGGAGGATCCACACGAATTCCGGCTGTGCAACAGGCGATCAGCGAGTATTTCAACGGGAAACCCCCCGATCGCTCTGTTAATCCTGATGAAGCGGTTGCCCTTGGAGCGGCGATCCAGGCAGGTGTTTTGGGTGGCGAAGTCAAAGATCTGCTGCTGCTGGATGTGACTCCTCTCTCGCTAGGCATTGAAACCCTGGGCGAAGTATTCACTAAAATCATTGAACGTAACACCACCATTCCCACCAGCAAAACTCAAACCTTTTCGACCGCAACCGATGGTCAGACCTCTGTAGAAATTCATGTGTTACAGGGTGAGCGCGCACTTGCAAAGGATAACAAGAGCTTAGGCAAGTTCCAACTTACGGGAATTCCACCAGCACCTCGCGGCGTCCCCCAAATTGAGGTGTCCTTTGAAATTGATGCCAACGGTATTCTGCAGGTTTCTGCACGGGATAAGGGCACAGGACGAGAGCAAAGTATCCGAATTTCGAATACGGGTGGTCTTAGCAGCGCTGAAGTTGAACGGATGCGGCAGGAGGCGGATACGTACGCGGATGAAGATGCGCGTCGGCGTCAGCTTGTGGAGTTAAAGAACCGAGCCGATAGTCTTTTCTACAGCTATGAGTCCGCGCTGCGAGATAATGCCGACTTCATTCCCGACGCCTTAAAGGAACAAGCTGTTCTTCACGCCACTGACCTCAGGGAGATTTTGGCAAACCGTGAAGCTGGACTTGAAGATGTGCGCGATCGCATTGATTTGCTTCAGCAAACGCTATATGCCATCGGAGCCGCTGTTTACCAGCAGGCGAATACAAGTGATGCCGGAAGCTATAGTGACTACAAATCTGGGCCAACCTCCAGCAATGGAGTCGTCACCTCCGGATCAGACGCAGAGGATTTCGACGAGTTTGACTTCGAAAGTGATGAAACTGTAAGCGTAGATTACGAATCCATTGACTAGGGTGTGGGCATGGACGGTAATCCCTACATTTGACATCTTATTTCAGTAACAATTGGGCACGGTGAGACGTCGAGCCGTTGGGTATGATAGTCAGTATGCCCTGACAAGGCGACCTGTTACCTACACTCTCAGACACATTGTTTTATGGCTCGAGACTACTACGAGATTCTTGGTGTCTCGCGGGACGCTGATAAGGAGGAGATAAAGCGCGCATACCGTAAGCTTGCTCGCAAGTATCATCCGGATGTCAACAAAGAACCGGGGGCGGAAGAGACGTTCAAAGAAATTAACCGGGCTTACGAAATTTTGTCTGAGCCGGAAATGCGGGCTCGGTATGATCGCTTTGGTGAGGCTGGGGTTGGTTCAGCAGCGGCAGCAGGAGCGGGCTATCAAGATTTTGGTGACTTCGGTGGCTTCGCAGATATCTTTGAAAGTTTTTTCAGCGGTTTTTCCGGTGGAGGCCCTGGACAAACGACCCGGCGTCAAACGGGGCCTGTCCGTGGTGGCGATCTGCGGAAAGATCTGGTTCTGGACTTTCGGGATGCCATTTTTGGGTGTGATCAAGAGATCCGCGTCAATACCTTAGAAACTTGCGCCAAGTGTGGTGGCAGCGGGGCAAAACCCGGTACAAAACCCCGCACCTGTTCGACCTGTGGAGGAACAGGGCAAGTGCGACGAGCAACCCGTACGCCCTTTGGCAGTTTCACCCAAGTCTCGGTCTGTCCCACCTGTAGCGGTAGGGGTCAAGTCATCGAAGACAAGTGCGATGCTTGCGGTGGCAACGGGCAAATTCAGGAAACCAAGAAACTGAAAATCACCGTCCCACCGGGCGTTGATACAGGCACTAGCCTACGGGTGCCTGGCAAGGGGGATGCGGGTCAACGGGGAGGGCCGCCTGGGGATCTCTACGTGCATTTATCCGTTAAGTCTGATCCGGAGTTTGAGCGGGATGGCATCAATATCCTCTCGGATCTGAAGATTAGCTATCTGCAAGCCATTTTGGGCTGTCGGATCGAGGTAAATACGGTGGATGGACCGCAGGAACTGGTGATCAATCCCGGAACACAACCTGGAACCGTGGTGACCCTCGAAAATAAGGGAGTGCCTCGGTTAGGAAATCCGGTTAGCCGTGGTGACCACTTGATTACGGTGGAGGTTGATATTCCCACCAAGATTAATCAAGAAGAACGCGAGCTTTTGGAAAAGTTAGCCAAGATCCGGGGCGATCGCCTGGGAAAGACCGGGGGCATTGAAGGGTTTTTGGGAGGACTGTTTCGCGGATGAGTACCAGTAACTCTACGACTCAGCCAACCCCCAATGTCCAACTTGACTTACGGGGCACTCCCTGCCCGATTAACTTTGTGAAAACTAAGCTCCAGCTTGAGAAGATGGAGCCGGGTCAGGTGTTAGAAGTGTGGATTGATCCTGGGGAACCTGTGGAGCAAGTGCCAGACAGTTTGCAAATGGAAGGGTATGTGATTGAGCAATTGCAGGACTGTACGGACTACTTTGCGTTGAGAGTTCGGCATCCGGCCTGACCCCATGCAAGACGGACGGCTCAGCACAGAATTCGCAAATTCCCTAGGCCAGATGGAGGGAATGGTACTGGGAACCGTTCTGTCCTTTCAGGCCAACTACTATACCGTTCAACTAGATACGCCCCATTGCCTAGATACGGAAGATGGCGCGGTAACCATTAGCACCCTACTGTGTACGCGGCGATCGCGCCTTAAGAAAGTAGGGCAGCGGGTGATGGTGGGCGATCGCGTTTGGATAGAAGAACCCGACTGGCAAGGGCAACGGGGGGCGATCGCCCAGGTGCTTCCTCGCAAGACCGAACTAGATCGGCCACCGATTGCCAATGCAACGCAGATCATTCTAGTGTTTGCCCTCGCAGAGCCGGACATTGAACCGTTACAGCTCAGTCGGTTTTTAACAAAGGCGGAGTCCACAGCCCTCACGGTTCTTCTGTGCCTGAGTAAAAGTGATCTGGTTCCCCAAGCTATACAGGAGAGCTGGTGCGATCGCCTGCAATCCTGGGGCTACACTCCGATTGTGTTCAGCACCTATGCCGATCACAATCTGGAGGCGATCGCCCACCACTGCCAGCATCAAGTATCCGTCATTTCCGGCCCTTCCGGTGTGGGTAAGTCCAGTTTGATTAACCATCTGATTCCCGACGCTCACCTGCGAGTCGGGGAAGTCTCCGGCAAACTAGGAAAGGGACGACACACCACCCGCCATGTGGAATTGTTTGAGTTACCGGGTACGGGGCTATTGGCCGATACGCCCGGATTTAATCAGCCGGATTTGACCTGTGCGCCATCGGAGGTTGTCCAACTCTTTCCAGAGGCGCGGCAACGGTTGGTAGCGGGCGAAACCTGCCAGTTTAGCGACTGCCTCCACCGCGATGAACCCAACTGCGTTGTGCGGGGGGACTGGGAACGCTACGAGCATTATCTGCTGTTTCTAGACGAGGCGATCGCCCACCAGGAAGCGACAGACAGGCTTCGCGAGACTGAATCCGGATTCAAGGCGAAAACCGGAGAAGCCGGACAAACCCAGTACGAGCCAAAGCTGGAAAGTAAGAAATATCGACGGCAATCGCGCAAAGCTCAACGGCAGGCGTTGCAAGATTTGGATATCGACCGTCTGATGCAGGATGCGGATTTAGACGAGTGAGTTTCTTACACCCCCATGCTACTCAGCAGGTAAGGAAACCCCTCGGATCGCGCAATCGAGCAATCGAATCGGATGAATTACAGGAACAGATTTTCCCTGCTCGGTGAGGTGCTTTTGGATTTGTAGTGAGCAGCCTGGATTGGATGAAGCAATCACCGTCGCTCCTGTATTTAACAAATTCTGGACTTTTTGCTGCCCTAATTCCTGAGCTACTTCCGGTTGCAGCATGTTGTACACGCCAGCGCTGCCACAACACAAGGCGGCATCTACGGGTTCCCGCAGTTGCACCCCCGGAATTTGCCGCAAAAGCTGACGGGGCTGAACGCTAATTTTCTGGCCATGCAGCAGGTGGCACGCGTCTTGATACACGACAGTCAACGGTTCCGCTTGTAAGGCAGACAAGGGAGCAGTTAATCCGATCTCCGCCAGAAACTCCTGAACGTCGCGCACTTTTTTGGAGAAATTCTCGCCTTTTTCGTGATATACCGGATCATCGCGCAGAATATGTCCGTATTCCTTCAACGTATGACCACAGCCTGCCGCGTTGATAATCACAAAATCCACATCGGTGCCATCAAAACTATCGATCATTTGCCGTGCGAGCGCCTGCGCCCGCTGCTCCTCGCCCTGGTGTTGAGGCAAGGCAGCACAACAACCTTGGGTTTTGGGCACCACCACCTCACAGCCATTGGCACTCAGCACCCGCACCGTTGCTTCGTTGACCTCTGCAAAAAAGAGACGCTGGACGCACCCCAGCACCATGCCCACCCGATAGCGCGTTTGCCCTTGGGCCGGCGTCACCTCTGGAATATTGTCCTGAAAACTTTTTGCGGTAATGGGGGGAAGCAGGGATTCCATGGCGGCCAGCCGGGGAGAGATGCGGTTTAGCAGTCCCGTCGCTTGAATGAGTTCCCCAATTCGACTCCACTGATAAAGTCCTAACGGAACTAGCAGCATCCGCAGTCGATCCGGGTGAGGAAAGAGGGCAAAAATCAAATTCCGAAAGAGGCGATCGCCCAACGTCCGGGGAACATTGCGCTCGACCTGGGGACGAGTCGCCGCGATCAGGGCATCGTACTGCACTCCTGAGGGACACGCCGTTGTACAGGCCAAACACCCCAAACAGCTATCAAAGTGCGGGGATACCGAGTCTAGAGTTGCCTCCCCCTGCTGAATTGCATTCATCAAGTAAATGCGTCCTCGCGGAGAATCCATCTCGGTTCCCAACACACGATAACTGGGGCAAGTCGTGAGGCAAAAGCCACAGTGGACGCAGGCGCTAATAAGGTCGGGGTTAGGCGCATCTTTGGCGTCAAAGCCGCTGAGATTAGGGTCAACCTGGGCAGAATTTAGCTTGGTGTCAGGCGTAGAGGGTACTGTCATGGAACACACAGAAGAGAACTTATAAACCAGCAATAAAACGATTAGGGCTTAAAAGAGAGTGCGGATCAAACCGCTGCTTAAGGCGACGCATGGCATCGAGGGCGTTGCCAGAATATCCCCAAACATCGATGGCTTGCTTCAGGGATTTTGGCGCATCCAGAACAGTTAGAAATCCCCCATGGGCTTCACAAATTTCACGAGCTGCCCGCAGCCTTTGTCCAGATTCACCGATTGCACCACAGCGCACCATCCCCAAACCGCTACCTGCATGGATGACTCCTGCATCCAGCGAACCAAGACAATGGCTGAGCTTATCTAGGGCGATCGCACTCACCGCAGGCAACACTCCTATTTTGCAGGCGATCGCGCTGAGGGAGGGGGTTCCGATCAGTTGTTCTTGTAATTGGTGCCATAGATGGGTCTCAGGCTCTCCGGACAGGCGATCGCCCGTTAAACCTGCTTGGGCGGCCCAATCGATCAGTTGGGTAGCCTGCTGCTGGATACTCACCGGGGTTGTCTGAAACCGCACCATTAAGCCCATCCCTTGTCCTAAATTCAAGGCTTGAACGGTTTCGGTGGCTAACAGGTCAATCGCAGTGGGCGTGAGGGCAGAGGCTCGGAGCGTTTGCAGGGTTTGGGCGATCGCCGCTACGGTTCCCGTTAGCACAACCGTTTCTGAGGATTCCGGAACCGGATATAGCCGAAACGTCACCTCGCTGATGATACCCAACGTTCCAAAGGAACCCGTCAACAGTTTCATCAAATCGTAACCCGCCACGTTTTTAACGACCCGTCCCCCCGCATGAGCCACCTGACCGTCATAGCGCACCATCGTAATCCCAATCAGCAAATCCCGAATGCCCCCATAGCGTTGGCGGAGTGCTCCAGCATCGGCAGTGGCGACCAATCCGCCTAGGGTGGACTGAGGATAGGTGGGGGAGATGGGCAACCATTGGCGGTGGGGAGTCAGGGTTTGGTGAAGGGTGGCGATCGCCAATCCGGCCTCGGCAGTCACCGTTAAATCTCCCACTGCATGGTCTACCACTCGCGTTAGGCCAGCGGTGCTGACGGCCAGATCCACCGAGGGTGCCAGTCCGCCCCATTGGAGTTTGCTGCCTGTGCCCAAGGGGAGAATTCGCCAGCGATTGGCATAGGCAACTTGCAAAATTGTTGCGAGTTCATCCTGGGTCTGCGGATAGGCAACGCATTCGACACCCTCATCAGAATCCGTTGCGGATCGGATCTGAGCCTGCAAAACTGGATTCAGTTCCTCCCAAGAAACTAGCGTCTGGGCGTTGAGATGAGTCGAAAGCAAAGGGGCGATCGCAGTCATTCAGGAATTCAAATGGCAACACCTTTGATCCTAAGGGGATGTGTCCCGGTTTAACCCACTAATTCTGTAATTCTTACGATTGAGACTCATGGAGACAACCTAACTGCCCATCGAGTCAAAGTTGGGATACTCCCAGTCCCCGCCAACTCGGATGGTGAGATCAGCCCCCAAATCCCCCGTAGACGCTGGAATCACCTGTCCGACTCCCAGAATATCTTCCAGGCGCGCCGCTCCTTGGAGGTCGCCCCATTGCACGATGATTTGCGTTTGAGATTGCAAACTCGGGGAATCCTGAACAACGTATACATTGCTGAATCCTTGTGCCAGCAAGTAATCGGCAACCTGTCCCGCCAATTGCGGCTCTCCTGATGCGTTCTGGACGGCGATCCGAAGACTGCGGAGCGATCGCTGCATTGCCGTATTGGTGGATGTCTCTTGATGGAAATAATCCTGCATCACCTGATCGCGCCCTTCTGGATCCAAAATCCAATAGCTGGCTAAGAATTCATCTGCACCGCTAAACCGTCCCGGCAGCATCACCATTCGGAAATCGTCCTGCTCCAGCTTGGTTGCGAAATCCGCCAATGCCAAAATTTCTTCAATCGATAAGTTCGTATCAATATGTTCTCGTATAAGCTGAATCGCCTGCGGAATTTTAGGAATCACCGTAGGGCTGGTGACGCGATCGCGCAAGGCTCGCAAAAGCTGCTGCTGCCGCTGTACCCGACCAATATCACCATAGCCATCACTGCGAAATCGGGCGAACTGCTCAGCCTGATTGCCGTTCAAAAGCTGCAATCCCGGTTGCAGGTTAATATCTAGCCCTTGAGTTTGGTCAACGTAGCGCATCTCGTAGGGAACGTTCACTTCTACGCCACCGAGGAGATCGACCAATTCACGGAAGGCTTCGGTATTGACCCGCACGTAGCGATCAATGGTGATGCCATTGAGGGTATCACTCACCACATCCGCTGCTAATGCAGGGCCACCCAGAGCATTCGCGTGGTTAATTTTGGTGAGCCCCATATTGGCAATGTCAACCTGGGTATCCCGTGGAATCGAGAGGACATTGACCGACTTCGCCTCTGGGTCTACCTGCACTAAAAGCATGGTGTCGCTGCGGCCAGAAAAAATGCCATCCTCTAACCGACCCGACTCCGTTTGGACACCAGTCGTCTGTGCCTGGGCCCGCTCACTCTCCAAGTCATGATCAATACCCATCACCAAAATATTGACGGGACGCGTAATGGGATAGCGCACCCCCTGACGCCACAAATCTACGATGGAAAAATCATCTTGCTGTTCTGGCGTGACCGCCGCTGATAAGGGCGCAAACATCATGATGCCAGCACCCACAATCGCAGAAATGCCTGCCGTTGCTAGGAGAGCCGTTGACCACAGAAATGCTTTGCCGAATCCTGCCGATGTCTCAGGCTTGGATATCGCTGCACGATTTGAGATTGAATCTGTACCAGTCCCGTTTAGGTTTGCTTCAGTAGGCTCTTCTGCTAGGGGCGTAGACGATTGATGGGATTCGGTCACCTTAACCTCACACCTTAGTTCAGTATGCGTAAAATGCGCTGATTGAATTGCGATCGCAAGACTGTGTAGTTTTGTATCTGCGGAGCTCAAAGAGATTATAGCTTGTGAAACAAAGATTAAAAGATGGCAATGGGCTTTGATATTAATCCAGCGAGGGATTTTAACGAAATTCGATCATTCCATGAGGGTGCGATCGCCCTTTTCCATCAAGCTGCGATGGTCAAAGCATAGTATGAATATTAAGAGTTAGTTTGGTATTCACCCCAGAACTTGACGCCTTCTGCCGCCATTCGGTTTACTTTTCCGTGGTTAGACTTTAAAGACAGCCCAGCGCTGCTCTCTGTTCCAGCTAGGACATCCCAAGCGAGGCAAGCATCATGATTCCCGTGATTTTGGCAGGTGGTAAAGGCGAACGCTTCTGGCCGCTCAGCCGCCGACAGCGCCCCAAACAGTTCCTCAGCCTGGATGGGAGCGGTAAAAGTCTCCTGCAAACGACTGCCGATCGCCTGCTGGAACTGGCTGGCGGATGGGAAAACCTCTGGGTGATTACAGCATCTCATTTGGAAGCGGGCGTGAAGGAACAACTGCCTCACCTGCCCACCTCCAATTTGTTAGTTGAAGCGGAAGGACGGGATACGGCTCCCGCTGTCACCTGGGCAACCCTCGAAATTGCCAAACGCTACGGCGAAGATGCCATTGTTGGTTTTTTTCCCGCCGATCACTGGATCGGGGATGAAGCCCTATTCCATGCCACCCTCAGAGCCGCATCGGAGTTAGCACGACAGCAAGGGGCGATCGCCACCCTCGGCATCAAACCCACCTATCCCTCGACCGGATATGGCTACATCAAACAAGGTGAATCCCTGGGCAGCATCGGTGGGTTCCCAGCGTATCGCGTAGAGCGATTTACCGAAAAGCCGGATCTAGCCACTGCTGAAGCGTTTGTGCAAAGCGGGCAATATAGCTGGAACGGGGGCATGTTTATTTTTGAAGCTGGAGCCACCTTATCCGAGCTACAAACCTACGTACCAGAGATTTTAGAACCGCTGCAAAAAGAAGGGCCATCCATCTATCCCAGCCTTCCC
>JACYMB010000385.1 GCA_015272205.1 Synechococcales cyanobacterium T60_A2020_003
CATCGCTAGAACTGGTTCACTACCTTTTCATTCTATCCATCACTTATTAGGCGACCAGTGCCGCGGAACTCGACTCGACTCTCAAGGTCACAACACCAAACGACTCGATATCGCTGAGGGTCGAGTTCAGTGTTCATATTGTTTTGGATCCGCACAACAAACCGGGTTGAGGTACGACTGAGTTCATCGAGAAGATTCCAGCTTGCAAAGCCTCTATCCATGACACGCCGTTTTCGGGAATCATGCTGTTTACCATTTCAGCGAAGCAAGCCTTATGAGCCTGTCCAAAACGAATCAAACATTCGGTGGGATTTCCCTGCTCTAAATTGAGGCCATTCATCAACTTAACTTGGTGATAGCCTGGTTGCCAGAATAACTTGCTTGTCAAACTTATGATCGTTGAATCCATCGGCACTAGCATCTGTGCCGTTGCGGGGTGCTGTCGCTTTAACCGTTCGAGTCATTCCACATAGATACGGCAAAAGTTCTCTCCTTGCCGAGCTTTGCAGGCTTTAGAGAAGGTCGAACTATCGACGTCGATGCCGCTATGATTCAGTCGATAAAATAAGTCTCGCATGCTCATTAAGCTTGGGTCGAGTACAAACGTCAGCCAGATTTCAAAGAACAAGCGAGTGTTCAATACTGGGTAGTCATTCGGCGATAGTCGCTTCAGGAGCGATTTGACAATTGCGGAAAACGACGATACCGTCAAACGTCATTTTTTATTCGATAGGGGTCAGAATACTCTTTTCTATCCCCTTTTTCTCTCTCTTAAGCTTTCTTTCAACACTTTTGCCCGATCCCCTCACCCTAGAGCAACTCCAGCAGCAGGTTCTCGACGACGACACCGTTCTCCTGCAATATGCAATCGGTGAGGAACAAAGCTATCTCTTCATTGTGCCCCACCAAGGTGAACTTATCGTCCACACCATTCCCCACAGCCGCACAGAAATCCAAACCGCGGCCAACAACTTCAATTACAAAATTCAAGGCGTCTCTTGCCACTATGAAACCGAGGAAGACTGTGCTCCCTATCTAAGCTGGCTCACCCGCACCGATGGCGAAGCGCAAACCCTGACCCAGATGATTCTGCCACCTGAAATCGCACAGCATCTTGCAGGCAAAAACGACTGCTGATTGTGGCTGATGACGTGCTGCATACGATTCCCTTTGCAGCCCTGCCCGATCCCAACGCGACGGACACCAGCACCTATCAACCCCTGATGCTCTCCCATGAAATCATCAATGCACCATCAGCATCAACCATTGCCATCTTGCAAGAGCAGATGCAGCTTCAGGAAGCCGAGGGACAGCGCCCCGGAAATAAGACCCTGGCTGTGATTGCCGATCCGGTCTTTGGGTTAGATGATGCACGCATGACAGGGATGACATCCAACCCTGTTCCCGTCACCCCACCTGCCACCCCTGAACCAGTCATTATCGACAACTTCTTTTTGCAACAAACCTGGCAGCAGATCGCTCCTGAAACCGAACAGTCTACGGTTCCTTCTGGTATCTCTCGACTTGACCTCACCGGAGAATGGGCAGCCTTCACCATTCAAGGCGAGTGGCGACCATAAAATCAAGCTATGATCCAGGTATTGCAACGGCTACGGCTGGAGTATTACCGGAGGCATCCATGACTGCCGTTACCCTAAGCCTAAATCCTACCTTTAATTTGACAGAAGAGGCGTTCTACCAACTCTGTCGAACCAATCCCGATCTCCGGTTTGAACTCACTGCTCAAGGAAAACTCGTGATTATGCCACCCATGGGTGGAGAAGGCAGCAAACGTGAGGCCGATCTGACCTTTGCAGTTCAGCTTTGGAATCGACAGGCGAAGCTCGGTGTCGTCTTCAGTCCCTCCGCTGGCTTTACGTTACCGAATGGTGCTATTCGCTCTCCCGATGTCGCTTGGATTGTTCAATCTCGCTGGGATGCCCTCACCCCTGAGCAACGCCGCAAATTCCCGCCGATCGCCCCTGATTTTGTAATTGAACTCCGCTCTGACACCGATGATTGGGTAGTTCTCCAAGCCAAAATGCGGGAATACATCGAAAATGGAGTGCGGCTAGGGTGGCTGCTGAATCCACAAGATCAGCAGGTGGAAGTCTACCAGCCAGGGCATTCTGTAGAAATTTTGCAAAATGTTCAGTCATTATCGGGAGAGCCAGTGCTGCCGGGGTTCACGCTGGATCTGGCTGAGATTTTTATCTGACTGAGATTTTTGACATGGCATTCTGGTATCGAGAATTGAAACGGCAGCGTGTCAAATAGAGTTCTCCCGGATAATACACACAAGTGATATTCAACGTGATGTGAGGTCTGAATGATGAAACGATGGCTTGGATTTTTTTAACGGGTATCCTGCTTGTGACTCTGCTCGGTCACTCCCGCGTCACGGCTCAAACGCCCCCATCCCAAGCAGTGCTTTGTCGCAATTTACCCACACCCGTTCCCTCTCCCACCTGAGACTGATCCATTTCACGACTCCGCCGCAACGCCTCATCCAACACCGCGATCGCCAATCCCGGCAACACCATCGCCCAGATAATAGGACAAATCTGGCTGACATTCACTCACGCCAGCTTTGCGGTAGCTACAGTTCGGCAAAACCTTGAGCGGAATAGCGTTGGCGATGCCAAAGAGATTCACCACTAACGCAATCGTTCCATCGTCTCTCGCCTGGTCATGGCCAACAGGTAGCATCTCAACTCGCATGTGATTTCCGTAGTAGTATCCTTTGGCGCGATCGCATGCTGGGTCTTCAATCGTGCGAAGATACTCGTTCCAGGGGGCTAAACCCAGGTATCCGTTCGGACTTGAGTTTGGGCGTCATACTGAATCCGATTCGTAAAGTAGCACTATTTCAGAGACCCCTCCCAACCTCCCCTTGGGAAGGGGAGGTGCCGTCAGGCGGTGGGGTTAAGTGCCACCCTATAGCAGGACTCCGTATCACTCATGGTTCAACGCTTCCAACGCATGAGAACTGATACCATCTGTAATGAATCTATCTTGACTCTAACCGCTTCTCCACCTATGCCCATTGGTTAAGCGGTTGCGCGATGCAGCGGCATTTTCGCTCATTTTCCACGCATATAGAGTCCCATCAACTGTCCCTGAGCCAGGATGTGGCCTTTCATCAGTGCTTCAAGGTCTGCCTTGGTTGCCCCCGCCTCAAGGTTTAGTATTTTATCCAACGCATATAGCTTGAAGTAATATCGATGCGCTTTTCCGGGGGGTGGACAAGGCCCGCCGTAGCCGATGCGTTTAAAGTCATTCTTGCCTTGCTTCGCACCGCTGAGAACTGTTGCCTTGGACGGAATCCCTTCTGGAAGTTCGGTCGTGCTGCCTGGGACATCAAACAATACCCAATGCACCCAGGTTCCCTTCGGTGCGTCGGGATCGTCCACAATCAGCACAAGGCTTTGGGTATCCTCTGGAACAGATTTCCAGCTTAGGGGCGGGGATAGATCGGCACCATCGCAGGTGAAGGTCGAAGGAATGGCCTGTCCATCCTTGAAGGCAGGGCTAGTTAGGGTAATGGTCATAGCAGGACTCTCACTTTCTGGCTTTAGTGGTCGTTCCAGAGGGCGGCACGCTGTGGCGAGGCTGATCAGAGAGAGAGCCAGGAGAATGGGTACGAGTCGTCTACGGTGTTGAGTCATGGATCGTACACTCCGTCTCTCTATTCTTCTATTGTAGGATTACCGCTGTTTTCTCTGAGCGCAGATGGACAGGTAGCAACGCTTTGATATCTAACTTAAATATCGGCAATATCAACAATACCGGATTTGGAATCGTGCGGCGGGTTGCGATCGCACGGTACACTGATTTGGGTCAAGATGTCGGTTGCCCTGAGTCTGGGGTTGACTGACGCTAACGCATCCTATAGCTTTGACGCAATTTTCCACCGCTGAATTCCTCATCTATGGCGACCTTTCTACTCGAAGTTGGAACAGAAGATTTACCTGCTCGTTTTGTCAGTGAGGCGATCGCCCAGTGGCAGATGCGCATTCCGGCAAGCCTTGCGGAACATTACCTCACGCCGTCCTCTATTGAGATTTACGGTACGCCACGACGGTTAGCCGTTGTGATTGAGGGGTTGCCAACTCAGCAGGCCGACCGCACCGAAGAGGCGAAAGGCCCTGCGGCTCAAGCGGCGTTTAAGGACGGCAAACCCACGAAGGCCGCCGAAGGATTTGCGCGATCGCGCGGCGCATCGGTGGAGGATTTGGAGATTCGCACCACGGATAAGGGCGAGTTTGTTTTTCTAGTTCAGACGGTGAAAGGACGACCCACTGCCGAACTTTTGACGGAACTAATCCCCGGTTGGATTACTGGCCTGGAGGGCGATCGCTTTATGCGCTGGGGGGATGGCGATCTGCGCTTTCCCCGTCCGATCCGTTGGCTGGTGGTGCTGTTAGACGATCAGGTGTTGCCGCTGGTGCTGGAAAACGGGGCAGAGCGGGTGGAGAGCGATCGCATCTCCCAGGGGCATCGGGTGCTGCATCCTGAACCTGTAACCATTGCCCAGGCGGATCAGTATGTTTCCACACTCCAAGACGCTTTTGTAGACGTTGATCCGGTGAAACGCAAAGCCGACATTGAGGCGCAAATTGCATCGGCGGCGCAGTCCTTAAAGGGGGTGGCGTCGGTTTCCCCTGGACTGCTGAAAGAGGTGGTGGATTTGGTGGAATATCCCACTGCTATTGTGGGCAAGTTTGATGAGGCGTTTCTGGAACTGCCCAGTCAGGTGATCACCAGCGAGATGGAAAGCCATCAGCGCTATTTCCCGGTGCGGAAATCGGCGGATTCTGATGAACTTTTGCCCTGTTTCATCACCATTTCCAACGGCGATCCAGCCAAGTCGGAGATTATCGCGGCGGGCAATGAGCGGGTGCTGCGGGCGCGGCTTTCGGACGGTAAGTTCTTCTTCGATGCGGATCGTGCGATTTCCCTGGCGGACTATTTACCCCGATTGGAGCAGGTGACGTTCCAACGTGATCTCGGTTCGGTGCGGGAAAAGGTGACGCGCATTGGTCAGGTGGCGGATCGGATCTGCGATCAACTGAAGCTGAGTCAGGGCGATCGCACCGAGATCCAGCGTACGGCTCTTCTTTGTAAAGCCGACTTGGTGACGCAAATGGTGGGCGAGTTTCCCGAACTCCAGGGCGTGATGGGTCAGAAATACGCGATCGCCAGTGGGGAATCGGTAGCTGTAGCCGACGGCATTTTTGAACATTACTTGCCCCGTGGTGCAGACGACGATTTGCCCAAAACCTTAACGGGTCGGGTTGTCGGACTGAGCGATCGCCTTGATACCCTGGTCAGCATTTTTGGCATTGGCAAATTGCCCTCTGGTTCCTCCGATCCCTTTGCCCTTCGCCGTGCGGCCAATGCGGTGATTGCGATCGCCTGGGATGCGGAGTGGCCGCTCAATCTCCATGATCTGCTGGATCAGATCGTCACCGACTTCACTACTACCTTCCCGAAGGTTGATGGAGTAACCCTGCTCAGCCAACTGCGGGAATTCTTCCTGCAACGGATTCGTACCCTGCTCCAAGACGACTGCCAGGTGGATTACGACTTGGTCAATGCCGTGTTGGGGGAAGACGATCCCGACTATGCCGAGCGAGCACTTCAGAACGTACTGGACGTGCGCGATCGCGCCCTGTTCCTCCAATCCATCCGCGCCGACTCTACCCTCGCCCGCATTTATGAAACGGTGAATCGTGCCTCACGGTTGGCGGCGCAGGGCGATCTGGATACCACCGCTCTCGATCCACAACCTCTGGTGGATCCTGAACTATTCGAGCAACCCTCAGAAACCGCATTCTACGAGGCACTGGTGGATCTTGTTCCCCAAACCGAAAAGGCTCAGGGCGATCGCGACTATCAAACCCTAGTCAACGCCCTCGCCCAAATTGCTCCGGTGGTGAGTCAGTTTTTTGATGGGGAGCAGAGTGTCCTGGTCATGACGGATGATCCGGCAGTTCGGCGCAATCGCCTGAATTTGCTGGGCTTGTTGCGGAATCACGCTAGGGTGTTGGCGGATTTCGGAGCCATTGTGAAACAGTAGTATCCCCGTCGAATCCTGCTAGGATCGATAGGCTTATAGTCCTTCCATCGTGCGTGTCGATCGCCCATTTTTTCTATGCAAGCTCGCCGGATCTCTCGTGAACTCGCACTGCTCAGCCTGAGCCAACTCCCCACAAAGCCAGAGGAGTTGGATACCCAGCAACTCCAAGCCCTGATCGTTTCGGCGGTGCGGACGCTCACCATTGAGGCTAGGGAAACTCTGGAAGTTGCAGTGTCCGAACTAGAAAAAGGGAGCGATCGCCTACTCAGCAGTGAAACCCGTGCCCCCGATATCGTTGATGCCCGCAACCTCACCCAAGAGGCCATCAATCTCACCCAAGAGGCCATCAACCGGATCGGTGTCGCCTTGGACTTGCCGGAATTTATCCAAATGGCGAACCAGCAAGAGGTGCGCGAATTCGCGATCGCCCTCCTTCGCACCGTCCGCACCCACCAAGCCGACATTGACCAACTGCTCAGCGAATCAATGGTGGACTGGCAACTCAACCGCCTACTCCGGCTAGATCAAGACATTTTGCGAATTGCCACGGGTGAAATGATGTACCTGGGCACGCCCGATCGTGTCGCCATTAACGAAGCGGTGGAACTCTCCAAAAAGTACGGGGATGATGACAGTCATCGCTTTATTAACGGGGTATTGCGGCGGGTAACCACGCACATTGCCAAGCAATCCCTACCAACGCAACTTCCCTAATGGCACGGTCACTGACTACGCTATACATAAGTAACCCATGCTGAACTGCGGTGTAATATTTGCATCAGTTCAGGAAATGGCACTATCGCAAGCGAGGCGACGCAGAGGAGAGTTATGGCAGGTTTTAACTGGTTTAATCGTCGGGTTGAAAAGCAAGAAGAAACGCCCAAACCCGCAGAGGAGCAATCTTCAGTAGAGGAAAAGGTAACGGAGGAACCCTCTACTGATGGTGCGCCGACGGTAAACCAGGACTATCTCTTGTGGGCGAAAGCGGCCTATCAAAATATCAAACGGCAGCAAGCCCTGACGATCGACACCTCCGCTGCCACTGAGACCCCGGAGCCTGTCGCGGAACCAGAGCCGGAACCCACCACCGAAACAGAGACTCCCGCAGCGATCGCCCCTGAACCTACCGTTGAGCCTGAGGTTAAGGCGACGATTCCCGACGAGGACGTTACGGAAGCGGCGATCGCCCCTCCCGTCGAAGCACCTGTTATAGAACCGGAACCCGTAGTCACTGCGGAAGAATCCGTTGAGGCGATCGCCCCTGCGGAAGAACCTATCGTCGAATCTCCGGTAGAAACTCAGGTCGAAGAACCCATCAAGGCCATTCCCGAACCTGTGGCCGAGGTTCCCCCTGTCGAACCCGTTGCCGAACTAGAGCCTGTTGCAGAAACAGCATCTCCCGAACCCGCCCCTGCCCTGCCCTTCTGGGCGCAGGCCGAAGCCGATCGCCAAGCCCGCCTAGAACGCCTCAAAGCAGAAGCGATCGAAGAACCGGAACCGGAACCCGTCCAGACTACGGCTCAAGCAGAGGCAACCGTTGAAGACGAATTAGTCCTCGATGAAGGCTTCCTCTGGTCAGCGGAAGTTCTGGCCGCTCAGGGGCGGCGTCCCGATGAAGTGTCCATCGAAGAAATTACCTGGCTGAAGCGTCTGCGCCAAGGCCTCGACAAAACCCGCCGAGGCTTGATCTACCAACTGCGATCGGTGGTCGGACAAGGGCCGCTGAACCAAGATGCGGTGATGGAAATTGAGTCGCTGCTGCTCCAGGCTGATGTCGGCATTGAGGCCACCGACTACATTGTGGAATCGCTGCAAAATAAGCTGCGCGAAGAAGCCCTACCGCCCAATGAGGCGATCGCCTATCTCAAGAGCTTGCTGCGGGATATGCTCGAAAAACCCTTCACCGAAACCTACAGTCCCACCTTTGCCCCGGAAAAAGACACCCTCAACATTTGGCTCATCACCGGAGTCAACGGTGCAGGCAAGACCACGACTATCGGTAAAATCGCCCACCTCGCCCAGAAATCCGACTACCGTTGCCTGATCGCGGCAGCAGATACCTTCCGGGCAGCCGCCGTCGAACAGGTGAAAGTGTGGGGACAGCGCAGTAACGTGGAAGTGATCGCCAACCCCGGCAAGAATACCGATCCGGCGGCTGTTGTCTTTGACGCGATCGCCGCCGCCAAGTCCCGCAATACTGAACTCTTGCTGGTCGATACAGCGGGACGTTTGCAGAATAAGAAAAACCTGATGGAGGAGCTGAGCAAAATCCGGCGAATTATCGATAAGAAAGCACCCGATGCCCATATCGAATCTCTGTTGGTGCTGGATTCCACCCTCGGTCAAAATGGACTCCGCCAAGCTGAAGTCTTCGCAGAAGCGGCCAATCTCAGCGGCGTCGTCTTGACTAAGCTGGACGGAACAGCACGAGGCGGGATTGCCCTCGCGGTTGTTCAACAGTTGGGACTACCGATCCGGTTCTTAGGGGCTGGCGAAGGCATTGAAGACCTCCGCCCCTTCTCCAGTTACGAGTTTGTGGAAGCGCTGCTCAGCTAACCCAGCCTGTTTCTGGATGAGATAGGCTAGAACCATCTCGGAGGATGTTCCTATGACGGCGTACACCATCGACCTCAGCCCAATCCTCACCCTCACCGCAGACCAGTTCGACCGACTGTGTGAGGCCAATCCGGATGTCAAATTTGAACGCACTCCCGCAGGAGAACTGGTGATTATGTCGCCCACGGGCGGAGAAACTGGGAACGAGAATGCTGAGCTAGGCGCAGAATTCGTCTTTTGGAATCGTCAGGCGAAACTGGGGGTCGTATTTGATTCCTCAACCTGCTTCCGGATTCCCGGTGGGGGCGATCGCTCTCCTGATGTCGCCTGGGTGGAAAAATCCC
>JACYMB010000386.1 GCA_015272205.1 Synechococcales cyanobacterium T60_A2020_003
TCACGTCCGCGTACTCCGCATCCGCATCCGCTGCCATCAGCGTCGGGTTCGCCAGCCATGCCTCCATCTTGGCCACGCGACGCAGAATGGTACGAGCATCGCCATAGCCTCGCGCCACCATGTTCTTCAACAGAGCGACATTTGAACGGAGATATTCAGCGATCGTTTCTGTGCCCAGTTTGATGGTACAACCCGCGCAGGAACGCTCTGCCGTTGCATCGGTGAGTTCAAACGCCTGTTCTACCTTCAGATCGGGCAGTCCTTCCATCTCCATAATCCGCCCAGAGAAAACGTTCTGCTTATTCTGCTTGGCAACGGTGAGCTTGCCTTCCTGGATCGCCACGTAGGGAATGGCATTTACGATATCGCGCAGGGTCACACCGGGTTGCAGTTCCCCCTTAAAGCGCACCAGCACCGACTCCGGCATATCCAACGGCATCGCACCGATCGCCGCCGCAAAGGCCACCAAACCGGAACCTGCCGGGAAGGAAATACCGAGGGGGAAACGGGTGTGGGAATCGCCGCCTGTTCCCACCGTATCGGGCAGCAGCATTCGGTTTAGCCAGGAGTGGATAATGCCATCGCCGGGGCGCAGGGCCACGCCTCCCCGTGAGGTGAAGAAGTCGGGCAAATCTTGATGGGTCTTGATGTCCACGGGCTTGGGATAGGCAGCGGTGTGGCAGAAGCTTTGCATCACCAAATCTGCACTGAAACCGAGACAGGCTAGTTCTTTCAGCTCATCGCGGGTCATGGGGCCTGTGGTGTCTTGAGATCCGACGGTGGTCATCAAGGGTTCGCAGGAGGTGCCCGGACGGACACCGGGTAGACCGCAGGCTTTGCCGACCATTTTCTGAGCCAGGGTGAAGCCTTTGCCCGTATCGTTGGGAGCCTGGGGACGAGTGAAGACATCCAACGGCTCAAGGCCGAGGGCGGCGCGGGTTTTGTCGGTCAGGGTGCGACCAATGAGGAGGGGAATGCGTCCACCTGCCCGGACTTCATCCAGTAGGGTTTCGGGTTTGAGCGTGAAAGTGGAAATAACCGTTCCGGCTTCGTTGGTGATTTCGCCTTTGTAGGGATAGATCGTGATCACATCTCCAGTTTCCATCTGGGTGACATCACACTCGATGGGGAAGCCACCAGAATCTTCAACGGTATTGAAGAAAATGGGCGCAATTTTACCACCGAGAACGTAGCCCCCGGTCCGCTTGTTGGGTACGAAGGGAATGTCTTCACCCATGTGCCACAGCACCGAGTTCGCCGCAGATTTCCGAGAAGAGCCTGTACCTACCACGTCTCCCACGTAGGCAACGGGATGGCCTTTTTTCTTCAGATCCGCAATCGTATCCAGTGCGCCTTCCATGCGGCTCTCTAGCATGACGAGGGCATGGAGGGGAATGTCCGGGCGGGTCGTAGCGTGGGGCGCAGGAGAAAGGTCGTCGGTGTTGGTTTCTCCGGGGACTTTGAAAACGGTGACGGTAATTTGTTCGGGAACGGTGGGCTTGCTAGTGAACCATTCGGCACTCGCCCAAGCGTCCACCACCTGCTTGGCGTAGTCGTTGGTTTTGGCAAGCTCGATCACGTCATGGAAAGCATCGTAAACGAGCAGGGTTTTACTGAGTCCGGCCGTGGCGATCGCCGCAACCTCAGCATCAGGCAATTGCAAGAGTTCGATCAATGCCTGGACGTTGTATCCTCCCATCATCGTCCCCAACAGTTCAGCCGCGTACTGGGGAGATACAAGGGGACTGGAGACCTCACCCTTGGCGATCGCCGTTAGAAATGACGCTTTAACATAGGAGGCTTGGTCAACACCAGGTGGAATGCGATCGCGCAACAGGTGCAGCAGCATCTCCTCTTCGCCTGCCGGGGGATGTTTGAGCAGTTCACAGAGGGCAGCCGCTTGCTCAGCAGAAAGGGGCAGAGGCGGAATTCCTAGTGCTTCTCGTTCCGCCGTGTGTTTACGATACTCGTCCAGCATGTGACTCTCCGTGAAGTGTTAGAACGTTGCGTTGCTGATCAACTGTCTCATAACCTCAAATAAGGCTGCCACAGCATCAGTCTTAAAAATTTAATCTCTAAATAAACTACCACTTGGAATTACTCGATCATCAGAATCAACGCTGATCACAGCGCTAACCCTCATACTTACTTAATACAGAGTCGTCCTTTCCACAGTAGCGATTTTTGCTGTTGCTGGTGGGGATATCGGTTCAGCCTTATCCCTAGGATGCAAAACCATGACGCGGGTTCCGAGGGATCCCTAATCCTCAAACTCCTCTAAGTCATCTCCCATGCCTTGGGTCAGAAGATCGATCGCATCCCTTTGCGTAAATGATGTATTCCCCATCCAGTGTTGCGATGCCTCCACATGGCGCAACATCAGTGCCAAGTTAAACCCTACTGCTGTCTTATCTTCGTAGACGTGAATCGGAAGTTGCTCAATCTCCGGCAGTTTCTGGTTCGCTTGTGCGTCTAGATATTCCGTGAAGGCGGCTGAACGTTCTTCCACATCCTCGAATTGTTCAGTAATCTCAGCGAGTTTCTGATCCATTGCCTCCATGTCGGGAATATAAACATCCTCCCGCTCGAAGAACTGATCGAACGGAGGTGCAATCTTCTCCCGTTTTTCCACCGTGCCATCAAAGAATCGGTTGACAATCCGCGCATGGGTTAAGCAAGCCGCGTGGGGGTTAATCCGCTTGTGGAAAAAGTCTGCGGCGTAGGATGCCCGCTGAAACGATCGCAGATCCATCAGCATTTTGTCATCGCGAAAGAAGATATCCGCCAGCACCAGGGGACGATAATCTTTGGGGAGTTTGTTGTAACTCACGTCAAAGCGTAGCTTTTTGATCTCTTGATCGTAGAGCCATTGCCAATGATCCGCATTCAAGCCCGGTTGTACACACCGAAGTTTTTTAAACACGCCTTCAACGGTCTTGCGGTTGAAAAGCTGAAAGTAGAGACGCACAGGCTGATACGGTTCACCCGTCCGCGTGTGAATGAGCTGACGCTCGTCGTTCTCTGGATTGAAAATCATGATTTCTTCTCTTGTCTCTATTAACTCTGTTCTGACTTGACTCCCACCAGTAGCGCCATTTCCAGCCACTTCCAGTAGCAATCCACATCCATAAATCCAATCTCTCGAAACCAGCGCAGTTGAGTTTCCACATCGAGCAACTGATTCGAGGGATCTTCATCCTCTGGACGATAGCCAATAGAGCGCATGAAGTGTTCGTGGAGGCGTTGGGTAGGGGAGGCGACGTGTTCTAGGTTGCAGAAAATGCCACCCGGTTCTAAGCGATCGAAAATCTCGGCGTAGAGCGATCGCTTCCGGTCGTCATCCAAATGGTGAATTGCAAAGCTAGACACGATCGCATCAAAGGTGCCTAAATCGGGCAAGGGCTGATCGAGGTTATGATTCACGATCGCCACCGTGGGATCATCCTGAAACCGCTCGGTTACGGCTTCTAGCATCGTAGGCGAAAAGTCGAGGGCGATCCCGTTCACCTGAGGCCGATCGATTTTCAGCAGTCCCAGCAAGCGTCCATTCCCCGTGCCGATGTCTAAAATACGGTTCACGGTTTTGGGGACGTGGTCGAGCAGTACCGCTTCCCCTTCTGTACGGTGGGGAATACTGTCCGCACGGGCGAGATACTGCAAAGCGTGGTCAGTGGATGTCCATTTGTTCATAGCACGGTCTAGGGGATGAACGGCGATCGCCCAGCCCTAAACCGCAGTCTAAAGGCGTGATCGCATTTGAATACTCTTCTGGATACTCTAAAGCAGTTCCAAGAACCAGCCCTAAATTTACAGGAACTTCTAAGCCTTAGAGTAGGCAATAGGTTTGCCGGGATGCCAGTCGTATTCCATTTCCGTTGCCGTGGCGATCGCAGCTTCATCTCCGCACAGTTTATTAACCCCGTACAGCGACATATCAATCCCTGCCGATACCCCTGCGGAGAGAATAATCTGACCGTTATCAACCATGCGATCGCCCTCCCGAACGTCAGTGTTGGGCGCAAGCTGCCGCAGCAGATCAAAGGTGGTGTGATGGGTCGTAGCGGCAAGTCCCTCCAAAAGACCAGCCTTTGCCAACAGCAGCGCTCCGGTACAAACGGATAGCAAGTATTCCGCCGTTTTGGCCTGGGTTTGAATCCAGCTTAGAACGGTAGAATCCTGGAGCAAGGGGCGCGTTCCCACTCCACCCGGAATCAGCACCATATCGGCAGATGGGCAGGTTTCAAAGGAATACATCGGGTTAACACTAAGCTGATTTCGCGCCATCACGACACCCGGAACAGCAGCAACCGTCACCACCTCAAACGGCTTCTGCTCCTCATCCTGTTGAGTCACGCCAAACACTTCTAGCGGCCCACAGAAGTCAAGCACTTCGACATCGTTGAAAATAAAAATGGCAACCCGCCGAGATTTAAGCATTCCCAAATTTCCCTATGAAACGTACCGCTCTTTCCGAACGTCCGGCTGAACCTGTCTCCCACAATCCTGCCATCACTAAGCGCGTAATGCTCCGAAACGACGTTCTTCCCCATCTTACAAATTTCTCCCAGGCCGAGTTTCTGCCCGGTCAAGTCGCTGCTGCCCACGCCCACGCGGATATGGGAGAAGTGTTCTTTGTGGAATCGGGCGATGGGGCGATCGCCATCAACGGCATTGAGTACGCATTAGCCCCCGGAGTTTGTGTTGCGGTAGAACCGGGCGAAGTTCACGAGGTCAAAAATACAGGGGATGTTCCCCTCGTTTTGACCTACTTTGGGATCAAAATCTAGGGGAAGAGTCCAGCGCAGATCAGCGTTAAAAAAATTGCTCGACCTACCCCAATGCAGATCGAGCAATTCTATTTCTAAAGTCAAGCAACGCTTGAGTTGGACTACTTACCCATGCCCAACTGTTGCGCCTTTTGGTATACCTTCCCCTCGGTTAGGAGAGATGGAGCGATGACCACCTCCACCTGCTGCATTTCGCGAATATCCTTCGCACCCAGGGTGCCCATACTCGTTTTCAGTGCTCCGAGCAGGTTATGGGTTCCGTCATCCAGTCCTGCGGGGCCTCGCAGAATTTGTTCCAGGGTTCCCGTTGTGCCGACCTTGATGCGAGTTCCACGGGGCAGGACTGGGCTAGGCGTCGCCATCCCCCAGTGATAGCCACGACCGGGGGCTTCCTTCGCGCGAGCAAAGGGCGACCCAATCATCACACCATCCGCACCGCTAGCAATACACTTACAAATGTCGCCTCCGGTAACCAGTCCACCGTCTGCAATCACGGGAACGTAGCGTCCGGTTTCTTGGTAATAATCTTCGCGAGCCGCTGCACAGTCTGCCACGGCAGTTGCTTGGGGAATTCCAACACCCAATACACCCCGGGAGGTACAGGCCGCACCAGGGCCAATTCCGACCAACACCGCCGCTGCCCCAGCTTTCATCAAGTTCAGCGTGACATCGTAGGTCACACAGTTCCCCAAGACGACCGGAATCAGCATAGAACTACAGAATTCAGCCAAGTCTAGGGGCGTGATCGACTCCGGCGAAAGATGGGCTGTAGAGACGACAGTAGCTTGCACAAAGAAGAGATCTGCGCCTGCTTCTGCGACCACGGAACCAAACTGCACTGCACCCGCGGGCGTAGCGCTGACGGCAGCAATCCCGCCTTGGCTCTTGATTTCCTGAATGCGTCGGGTAATCAGTTCTGGCTTAATTGGAGATGCATATAGCTCTTGCATCAGCGATACAAACTCATCCTTCCCCACCGATGCGATGCGATCGAGGATGGGGTTGGGATCTTCGTAGCGAGTTTGAATTCCTTCCAGGTTAAGAACGCCGAGTGCTCCAAGTTTAGATAGCAAAACGGCCATCTGCACATCGACGACGCCATCCATCGCACTGGCGATAATGGGGATCTCTCGCTCGATACCCCCAATCGTCCAGCGGGTATCCGCTAGGCTAGGATCTAGAGTTCTTGGCCCCGGAACAAGAGCGATTTCATCAATTCCGTAAGCCCGACGGGCGGTTTTGCCCCTACCAATCTGAATGTTCACGCTTCTTTACATCCCCTCTATCTACTTGAATCTCGTTAGGTTCGTTCCCTGCCCCTTGGGGCGAAACACGGGTTGGGGATAATCCCCTAGACTCACACCGTTGATCCAGGCTACCAAATTTTAGCGGCCTTCTGACAAAAACAACGCTGAGAAGAGGGCACGCTGTGTCAGCATACCCTCGCCCTAACGTTCAAGCTGTTCGTCTAAAAGAAATTAATTGGCCGTGCGTTCCCAGGGAAGACTACTCGACATAGGTAGACCTAGGATGAACTACCCCTAGTAGGCTAAGGTCTCCAGCGTTTCGCGCAGATATCGACTTACAAGCTCATCGAGAGTTGTGTCTTGAAGCTGTCCTGCTACGTTTTTCTCGATACGCCAACGCTGAAACCCCGATGTTTTAGCGATCGCCTGCTTGAGGCTATTCCAGGTTGCGTCAGAGTGCATAGACGACTTGTCGGGAGATGTAATAGCCATACCAACCTCGAAGGTGAGAATAAACTGCGACGGACTAGAACCAGTCTGCTTCCACCATAGCGCAGGCCGCCAAAGCTAAAGTGTGCCGTGCTACACGATCGTTGTCAATTTGGGGATGCAGTATCGTAAATCCCTTCAGATTCACTAGATTTCAATAACGGTCTGCTTTTTGCCTAGCGTATTCCCAATTCAACCGCAAATTTCATTGACCGACGTCCTCCAATGGGAGGAGCGAGCCCGTGCTTAATCCGAATTGGCTTCGGGATCTTCATAGCTAGGGGGCTGGCGCAACGGGAAAGCATCCGATGGATCAACGGGGGAGGTTTCTTGGGTGGTGGCTGTCGGTTCGGTGGTGGCGTCGTCTAGGGCATCTGCGAGGGTCTCTGAAAGGCCCGACAGTTCTGACTCAATCAAGTCATCCAGGGTTTCCTGGGTATCAGACTCAGCCGACACTTCAATGACCTCTGTCGCTTGCAGGATGACAACTTCATCCGTTGATCCAGGCTCTTGTTGTGTAGATGCATTCGGTGTGGACGGTTCTGGTGAAGTCGGTACTGGACTGACTGGAGCTGCGGACTGTACCCCAGGAATCGAAGGCTCTGGTAAGGGGAGGACTTGGCGAACGGGAATCCCCAAGACGGTGAAGTCCTTAAAGATTGCTTCGGTGGGATAGGGCTTAACCGAGGCAAAGGCGCGTTTGCTCGTCATCAACACCGCCACAACGCTAGCGGGAACCTGAGCATAGAGATTGGCACCCAAAAATGCGATCGCCGCTACTGCGAGGCCGATCCAGCGATTGTCCGCATTCCAAGGGGAATTTACGGCGGCCACTGGAGCCAGTCGATACAGTTGCCAGAGGGTTGCCACCAACATTCCAGCAGCAAGGGTAGTCAAAATCTTCACCAGCGGCGTTTTGAACTGCCGCAGAATGCGCCGCTGATCATCGGTTAATCGGGTGGGTCGGAGCGCGATCGCCACCAGACTGAAAATGTAAAAGGGCGATCGCCACTGCATCCACAACACCGGAATCACCCCCACCGTAGCCACCAGACCCAACTCGGCAAGCGGTGGCAGGGTAGACTCACCGACAGCTAATCCAAGTAAACAAAAATCGAGCAGTATTGGAACGACGGCAAGTCCCGCAAGGTGAACCCAGAGATATGGATCTGACCAAAAAGAGCGCATAGCCGACCGTGAATAAACATAATGGGGGTGGAGGGACTTGAACCCTCACGACCTCGACGGTCAACGGATTTTCATCCTTTCGCAGCTTTCGCTACTGCCAAACCTGGCTTTAAGGATTGGACCCTCCCTTTACCCTCGGCTTTACGTTAGGGTAGCTCCCGTCGGGCCTCTGCACCTTCCAAGGCGATAAGGTTCAACCTTGGCTTGGCTCAGGATTGCCGTATTGGTCTCTAGATGCAAATCATCCGCTCGACCAACGTAGGTTTCCCTGAATTTGAGAGCGTCCACTTATCGAGTTTCCTCGATAAGGCTCAGTTTTCTAAGTCCGCAGCGTCTACCATTCCGCCACACCCCCATGAGTATGGTTTGTAGACCCTGCCTATCATAGCGCTATTCCTGGTTCTGATTCACGACTGTTACGCAATTTTTTATGCAGAACTGCCAGACCCTAGTTCTGAAGCATGAGCGAGAATATCTAATCATTGGGATTGGGGATACAAATCAGTCGATGCGGGGAGGCGATCGCTGAAACGGAGCCAGAGGGGATAAAATATTAAAAAGTTTGATGAACGCTGTTTTGGAGCGCGATCGCGCCCAGTTGAGCATGACTATCGCACTTCTTCTATACGTCGTATTGGGTGGTACATATCTCCTGGTGATGCCCGCCCTCACCATCTTCTATCTCAAGCAACGCTGGTATGTTGCGAGTTCGATTGAGCGACTCATCATGTATTTCTTCGTGTTTTTGTTCTTCCCTGGAATCTTAGCGCTATCTCCGGTGGTGAACTTTAGACCGCAGCCCCGCCAACTCAGCTAGGAAGGGTGGATGCGACGGATTGACGTTATTGGAATCGGCATTGGTGTCTTTGCAGTCGGTGGTGGCGTGTATTGGGCACTACGGGCATCAGGTTTAGATAGCTTGGATGCCGGAGTGTGGAGCCAAGTCATTTTTACGGGGGGATTGGTGGGCTGGCTGCTCACCTACCTTGTCCGGGCGCTGACCAAAAACATGACCTACAATCAGCAGCTTCGCGACTACGAAGATGCGGTGTTGCAGAAGCGCTTGGATGAGATGTCACCTGAGGAACTAGCGAAGCTCCAAGCTGAAATTGAGGCCGAGAATCAGGCAAGTCCTACCTCTAGTGAATCGACGGGTACCTGAAACCAGTAGAATGGGGAACGGTCAGCACGTCGGCATAGGGAAAAGGTAGGAATTAATGACGTCAGTTTCTCAACGAATGGAGGCTTTGCGCGATCGCGGTCAGTGTGCGCTAGTTCCCTTCATCACAGCGGGCGATCCCGATCTAGCCACCACAGCGAAAGCGCTCAAGATTCTGGATCAAAATGGAGCCGATCTCATCGAGTTGGGCGTTCCCTACTCTGATCCTCTGGCGGATGGCCCGGTGATTCAAGCCGCAGCCACTCGAGCATTGCGGCATGGAACAACCGTTGATCAGGTGCTTGATCTGGTTAAAACCGTGAGTCCAGAGCTTCAGGCACCCATTATTCTATTTACCTACTACAACCCCATTCTCAATCAGGGGATCGATGCCTTCATGCAGCGGATTGCTAACGTTGGCGTGAAAGGTTTGGTCGTTCCGGATTTACCCCTGGAAGAAATTCAGACTCTCCTGGATGCCGCTCAAAAAGCCGAGATCGAGGTTATCCTGCTGGTTGCGCCGACTAGCCCGATGGAACGAATTCAGGCGATCGCCGAAAAATCCCAGGGATTCATCTATCTCGTCAGCGTCATAGGCGTAACGGGGATGCGAACCCAGGTTCAAGGTCGCGTGCGGGAATTGCTGACCGATCTGCGAAGTGTGACCGATAAGGCAATCGGGGTCGGATTCGGTATTTCTCAGCCCGAACAAGCGCGACAGGTGATGACCTGGGGAGCTGATGCCGTTATTGTCGGCAGCGCCTTTGTTAAACGTTTGGCCGAAGGGGCACCGGAGCAAAGTCTTCAGAGCGTCGAGTCCTTCTGTCGCAGTTTAAAAATGGCGATTACCGATTCCTAAAGTCAAAAACTTTCCAAGATTCTGATAGAGCGTTCACGTCTTACAGTAGAATGTGCTTCGGTGTTAGCAATTGCTAAAATGCAACTCGTTGCGTTTTAGATGCTCTTACGGTTCATGATGCGACTGTTTTGGGCAGTGGTGTAACCAGCAGAACTCTCAACTCGTCTAACGGGTGTTCTAAGCCCGGTTGACCGTTCAAGCAAGTTTGCGATCGCACGCTGGGTCGCTTCAAGCAGGCGTTGCGTGGTGCTAGAGAGAACTCCTAGGACAGGGGCTTTTTCTCAATACAAGTAGGTCGCGATTGCGCCGTCGGGAGACTATCTTGCCCGGTTTTAGTTTTGATTCAAATTTCATTGTCTTGTATCACGTCTTAGTCTGTTGTCATGCCTAAAGTTCTTGTCTCCGATCCCATTGACCAAGCTGGAATTGATATTCTTTCGCAGGTTGCCCAAGTCGATGTGCAAACCAAGCTTTCGCCCGAAGAGTTAGTCAGCATTATCCCTAACTACGATGCATTGATGATTCGGTCTGGAACTCGCGTTACCAAAGACGTAATCGAAGCCGCATCTCAGCTCAAAATCATTGGTCGTGCTGGGGTAGGGGTGGATAATGTTGACGTCCCTGCCGCCACCCGTCGCGGTGTGATGGTGGTCAACTCGCCTGAAGGAAACACCATTGCTGCGGCTGAACACGCGGTGGCGATGATGCTATCCATGTCTCGCTACATTCCAGCAGCGAACCAATCGGTCAAAAATGGCGAGTGGGATCGCAAGAGCTTTACCGGAGTTGAGGTTTACAAGAAAACCCTAGGGGTCGTGGGCTTAGGGAAAATTGGTTCCCACGTGGCGACGATCGCCCGTTCGATGGGAATGCGTCTGCTGGCCTATGATCCGTTCATTTCCCAGGAGCGGGCTGAACAGTTAGGCTGCCAACTGGTTGAAGTTGATCTCCTGATTCGAGAGGCCGACTACATCACGCTGCACCTACCGAAAACGCCGGAAACGTATCACCTCATTAACGCGGAGGCGATCGCCAAAATGAAGCCTACGGTGCGAATTGTCAACTGTGCGCGTGGCGGCATTATTGACGAAGCAGCCCTTGCAGAAGCCCTCCGAGAAGGGCGAATTGCGGGTGCAGCCCTCGACGTGTATGAAGAGGAACCCTTGGGTGAATCTCCCCTGCGATCGCTCGGTAAGGAAGTGGTGCTGACCCCACACCTGGGAGCATCCACAGAAGAGGCTCAGGTTAACGTTGCTATTGACGTGGCGGAGCAAATTCGGGACGTATTGTTGGGACTACCCGCTCGCTCGGCAGTCAATATTCCCGGTCTGCGTCCAGAACTTCTGGAAAAGCTGCGCCCTTATCTTCAGTTGGCCGAAACCCTTGGCAACTTGGTTAGTCAATTGGCTGGCGGTCGGATTGAATCGCTGAATATCGGTCTTCAGGGTGAATTGGCGTCTAGCGAGAGCCAGCCTGTGGTGGTGGCGGCACTCAAGGGACTGCTTTCCCACGCTTTGCAGGAACGGGTCAATTACGTCAACGCCACCATTGAGGCCAAGGAACGCGGTATTCACGTGGTGGAAACCCGCGACTCTTCCATCCGGGACTACTCTGGCTCCCTGCGCCTGGTTGCAGTGGGTAGCAATGGTAAACATTCGGTCACGGGTGCGATTTTGGGCGATAACGAAATTCGGATTACGAACATAGATGATTTTCCGATCAACGTGCCGCCTAGCCCCCACATGCTGTTTACGCTGCACCGCGATATGCCCGGTATCATCGGTCGGATTGGCTCACTCTTGGGTCACTTCAACGTCAACATTGCCAGCATGCAAGTCGGACGCAAGATTGTGCGCGGTGATGCCGTGATGGTGCTGAACATTGACGATCCGCTGCCGGAAGCCGTGCTGTCCGAAATCCTGAAGGTTGACGGAATTCGGGATGCCTACACCGTGACCCTATCGAACAATAATTAGGACGGGCGATCGCTCAGTGACATCCTGCTTTGGTTGCGAAGGCAATCAGGAACGTTCTATCTGGTTTTTAGGTAGAACGTTTGTACCTGGTCACCGCAATAAGAATTGTTAATGAGAATGGCTGAAGCAGCTACATT
>JACYMB010000387.1 GCA_015272205.1 Synechococcales cyanobacterium T60_A2020_003
TACGCAGATTGACCTGAGCAATTGTGACCTCTCCGTATTTCCAAATATCCTCTAAGACAAAAGGTAAAGACAGCAGATGCCAATTATAGGGATAACCCGCTGCATCAGGATGCTCGAAAATCAAGCGTCCAGTAGAATCAAGCAGTGTGAGAGAGGCGGATTGATACCAGTGGGCGATCGCAGGCAGGTGAAACCATAGCGAATCAAAATCTATGACCGCTTTGGTGGAAAGCTCCCAAATCAGAAATAGAGCGACAAGAATTCCCGCATTGCTGAGGAGCAATTCGGTTTTCCTGAAAGCAACGTTTAATCCTGTCTTCTTGGTATAAACATGAGCATTTTTGCCGAATCTTCGGAGCAATAGAAGCCCGCTCAAAAAGATCAGCAGGTTGAAGATAATGATGAAGGTCAGGGGGAGCATGTCACCTTTCCTTCGATAAACCAGGATGAGTATCAATAAATAAATAGTCAAGCTGAAGTCCTTTAACCAGATCGCGAAACCCGTCATTCATCAGCCTGACATCATAGCTATTCTTCAAAATTTTGGCGATGTCATCGGCTTTGACACTGGAAGGCACCAGAAATAGCTTGCCTGCTCCATTCACGTTAACATTAGCACTCACGTCATAAGCTGCTTCCTGAATTGAGATTTCACCCCACAAGTAATTGTTGAGGGTCTTGCTGATCTGCTCTGGTTCTAGACAAAACAAGTTATGAATTCCTGGAGAGGGAACATCTATATCCACAACTCCAACTCGATTGCCTAAGGCAGCTACTGTGGTTGCCAAGTTTGCAACAAAGTTGGATTTTCCTGTCCCACCTCGGCTTAGTGGTGCAGAAAACTTTGTCTGTCTTAACGTGAGAATGAAACGACCCTAGAGAATTCAATCCTGCACTCTAACCTGGTTCGTTTCTTCTGAGAAGCACAAGCTGGAGGCGGGTTTCTTTTGGGTAACGCCGCCAGGGAGGACAAAGGTAAGCGCTGATAGCAAAGTCCAGCCAACTGTCGCAAACCCAATTGCAGAAAACTTAAGCCCCGCTTGCCATGCCAATCAAAAGCAACTCGTTGTCTCGCTTGGACGAGCATCCTGCCTAATATCAGCGCAATCAAGATGGCACAGTCAAGCAGCATCAATCAGCAAGTCAGCGCCTGAGCATTCCGCAAGCCGGACTTGAGAACGTCGACAGCGGCAGACTTGTAATCCTTGAAAGGGGGTTCAATCCCCCAAATCGCCGACCGTAAAGTGCAAAGGTTTGCAATCAAGGGGGGTGGTCAGACAGCCCTGCCCAAGTCTCTTTTGCATCGCTCAGTTGAGCCATGGCGAGATGACAGTCCATATCAGTGAAGACCTGCATCAGTGAAGACCTGCACATCCGGGTACAGATAAGCCTGCTGAGGGGGTGGCATGAGTTGTGCCCCCGAGCAGGTTTGACCATTGGTGAGAGTGACTGAGAGATCTGACTTGACCCGAATTGCCCAAGACCACGGCTGCTGCCTCAGCCCACGCACGAGGGCGGCGTGTTCCAAGCCTCGGTCGGCTAACAAGGTGACTTGAACGTCCGGGGGTAGGACTTGTTTGGCACGCTCTAGCAGGGGTTGATACTGCTCAAAGCCCACCATGGCACTGCCATGCGCCAGCACGACTTGAGACAGGGTGAAAGAGCGGCCACCTCAGACAAAACAGATTTCAATCAAACAAAACTGATCCCACAGCATCCTGGTATCGAGGGTGAGCAGCACCGACTCCCCGGCAAAGGCTTGTAGAACAGGGCGCAGAATGGGCTCGTAGAATCGCTCTGCGGTGATTTGCTCGTTATGGACGAAATAACTCTACCGCTCCATGTGGGCGCGGGCTTGGCAACCTCGGTGCTTCAGGTAGGTAAGCCACTCTCCCAAGCCAGCCCTCTTCGATTGCAGGATCGCAGCCACAATTTCTGAAAATCCTTGGAGATGACGCTGGTCTTTGGGCTGTCCCCATTGACGCAGTTGGTCTTGCAGTTGACGATACAAAAAGGGGGGGGCTATTGAATTTCGCTTTGAGTTAGAGAACTTAAGCGTCTCATGGAATGCCCCCTTTCAGCTATTGGTGTCTTGGATTAAGACTTTAGCCACAGCAACCCTTTCAAGACTTCTCTGCACCACTAAGGGACTTTTTCAGTTAATTTTATTGCCAAAGCAATAGATCTCTAGCAATTACTTGCTTTAACAAAATTCAGATGATATGTTATTAGCGGAAAATCGCGATTGCTCTTCAAGTCGCTATTTTTCAGCAAAAAACTTCTGTTGTTCTAGGTAGAACTCTAAGATACCTTTTGCTTTTTCAACATACCTTTACACAGGTTTACAGGTTCAGATTGTGAGATGCAATCGTGCGAGTTAATTCAAGTTCTTTTGAAAGAGTCGATGGTAAGCGGTTAACTCGCTAAGTTTGCAAGTTGCTGAGTTTTTAGAAGCTTTGAGATGAGGCATGATACAGTATGAGTTCCCGATTTCGATACTCGACTATTTTGGGAGTCGTTCTACTTGTCCTGTTTGGGCTGATAACGCGAGTGGGCTGGGCACAGAGCCAGCCATCCGTTAATCTCCCAGACCCAAACATTAATCGCGTTTTATTCCAAAATGTGCGGGTGTTTGATGGCACCTCCCCACAGCTTTCAGCCCCCACCAATGTATTAGTCATTGACAACAAAATCGAGCGCATTTCCACCTCGCCGATTCCTATTCCGGCCGATCTCCGCACCCTCTTAATTGAGGGCGACGGCCGGGTGCTGATGCCGGGGTTGATTGATGCCCATGCTCACCTGTTTTTGGAAGGGGTTGCGGGTCAGGCAGCGCTGTTGGAGGCGGGCGGTGATGTGGATGCCTTGGCTCAGCAGGTGTTTCGGGCTGCTGCCGAAAGCGCTAACCGGATGCTGATGAATGGCTTTACGGGGGCGCGGGATTTAGCCGGGCCAGTGTTTGACCTGAAGAAAGCGATTGATCAGGGCAACTTGATCGGGCCGCGCGTCTGGCCATCGGGTGCGATGATTTCTCAAACCAGCGGACATGGAGACTTTCGCTCGCTGGACGAACTGCCCAGAACCCCGACCTCGGAGCTAAGCCTGGCCGAGAAGTATGGTGTGGGGGCGATCGCCGACGGCGTACCCGAAGTGCTGCGTGCCACCCGCGAGCAACTGATGAGGGGCGCTAGCCAAATTAAGCTGGCAGCCGGTGGCGGCGTGGCTTCTGAATACGATCCCCTTGATGTCGCTCAATACACTGAGGCAGAATTCCGTGCCGCTGTTGATGCAGCCTCAGACTGGAATACCTACGTGACAGTTCATGCCTACACACCAAAGGCAATTCAGACAGCTATTCAAGCCGGGGTGAAGTGCATTGAACATGGTCAACTCATTGATGAGCCAACTGCCAGACTGATTGCTGAAAAAGGAGTCTGGCTCAGCATTCAGCCTTTTCTGGATGACGAAGATGCTAACCCGTATCCCGAAGGCTCGGAAAGTCGTAGGAAGCAGTTGCAAGTGTCAGAAGGCACTGATATTGCCTATGGGCTGGCCAAGCAGTACAACATCAAGACTGCTTGGGGAACAGATGTGCTTTACGACCCTGCAAAAGCTGCTCGCCGGGGCAGGCTCTTGTCTAAAATGGTGCGCTGGTATACACCTGCGGAAGTACTGAAGATGGCAACCCATGACAATGCAGAGCTGCTGGCCATGTCCGGGCCGCGAAATCCCTATCCCGGAAAATTGGGCGTGGTAGAAGAAGGGGCGCTGGCGGATTTGCTGCTTGTCAATGGCAATCCACTGGAGAACATTCGGCTCATCGAAAACCCTGCCCAAAATTTTGTGGTGATTATGAAAGACGGCAAGATTTACAAGAATCTGCTGAGTTGATCTGGAGTCTTTTTAGGCTTGCATCTAGTTTCGCAGCGGGCGAAGTAAGACTCGACAAAGTATGATCTGAGATCGCCATATCTTGCCGAGCTTGACATCAAAAATTCGCCTTCACACACATCTTTAAATCAATCCTCTACAGCTTGAATTATGCTTAGGAAATTAGTGTTTTGTCGGAATTATTCTTCTCAAGGCGATCGCCTAAACAATCATCAGGCTCCGGTGCGAAAAGTGAGGGCGATCGCCCAGTCTTTCTCTATCGCAGCTTCTGTGGCGGCGGTGCTGTGGGTTGCGCCCGCCCAGGCGACCGAGCGGCATTCAACAACGAGCGGCGAATCTGCCAAATCGATCAGCCTGGATGCTGGGGAGAATCCGGTGCTGGCTGCGGGTGCGGAAGGGACTGCCCTGGCAGAACCGCGTGAAGCCTTAAAGTTTTCATTCGGTACGTTCCAATCCGATTCGCTTCAGCCCAGTCCTGTTCCAACTCTCACGGCAGCGGCGCAGATCGGCAGCGATGTCCCCGCAGAGCCGCCCGCGCTGGAGCCTCCACCACTCGCCTCCGCGCAGGTGTTGATTGAGGCAGGCAGAGAAGAAGCGTTGGATCTGGCGCAAGACCCGCTTGATTCGCCAGAAAACGAGATTGAACCGGTGGATTTGCCGGAGCTGGAACCTGCGGATTTGCCGGAAGGCGATGTTGAACCAGGCGAGCCAGTTGAGGTCTTCCCCGCCGATCCCGAAGTTTCGGATCAGCCAGAGTCGGGCGATCGCTGGCAGTTTTCGCTAGAGCCATACTTTTTTGTGCCGTTTGATGTCAGCGCAGATGTGACGGTAGCGGGGCGATCGGCCTCGCTTCAGGCAGGGCTAGAGGATATTCTTAACCTTGATAAAGCCTTTGATGGCGGGCTGCGGTTTGAAGCGCGAAATCAGCGATTTGGTCTGCGGCTAGAAGGTTTTTATTTGGTGGCAGGGCAGAGCGGCACGCTGGGAGCAGACTTTCCTGCTGGCGCTCTAACGCGGTTTGGAATTCCGATTCCGGTCAGGGGCAAGGCGGATGCGAGTGTGTCGGTGCGGCAGGGCACGATCGATCTGGCGGCGTTCTATCGCGTGGTGGATACTCCCCTGCGCCGTTCGGCGACCGTAGACAATCCCTATCCGCGCCTGGTGATTGACCCGCTTTTGGGAATCCGTACCAATATTTTGCGGCAAGAGCTAGAAATTGACGAAGTACGCATCGACCCCAGCCCGCTACCGATTCCTCCTACCACCCTCTCACTCGATCAAGAGTTCACCTATTCTCGAACCACCCTGGAGCCGCTGGTGGGTGCCCGCATCGAGCTAGACCTCTCACCGCTGTGGAGCCTTGGGCTAGAGGGCGATGTGTCAGGCTTTAATGTCAATGCGGAGCGCGATATCACCTGGAATTTGCGGGCTGGGGCACGCTATTATCTGTCGCGCTCGGCGGCGATCCAACTCGCCTATGGTTTCAGTGGTTTTGATTTTGAGGATGGTGAAGGGCTGAGACGAGTTGAAGTCGATTTGACCCAGCACGGGCTATGGCTGAGCGCGCTTTTCCGGTTTTAGGGAAGGCTTACGGGAGGACTTGCGGGCGATCGCCTGTTGCCTGGGCGATGTATTGGCACGGGCAATGAATGGGCGATCGCCTAGCCAGCGATGAATCGCGTGTGTATAGCGTTTTTCATTCTAGTGAGGCACAGTAGCAGCAATGAGAGAACCAAT